>WJKD01000856.1 GCA_014729315.1 Promethearchaeota archaeon
AGTGGTAGAGCGTAAAAACGCCAAAAGCACTCGGCTGTAGAAGTTAATCGCGCATTGAGGCTGATTGTCAATGATAATGCGTCAGCAGCCACCGAGATGTCGCCAGTTCAATCCTGGCAGAGGGGACCATTACTTTTCTTTAAGAAACTATCAAGTCGAATACCCTTTAAACGAGAATAATTTTACACTGTAAATAGTTTTTTTAAATAATGAGGGTGTATCTACAAAAAATTATTATTTTACTATTTATTATCTTGAATATAACAAATGGCGATGTCTTTGACGAAAAAGAAACGGAAACGCACAGCAGTAGTAGGTGCGGGTTGGTTTGGTAGAGCACACATCAGAAACTTTTACGATTTATCAAACCTCGTAGCGGTGTGCGATAAGGCCGAAGAGAAATTAAATATCGTCCACCAGACATACGAGGACATAAATCTCTATAACGATATTGACGATTTACTAAAAAATGAAGACATTGACGCTGTAAGTATAGTAACTCAGCCTAAAAATATACCCTTGATTGCTTCTCCGTTTGCAAAAGCGGGAATTGATATTTTAATGGAAAAGCCGATGGCTCTTAAACTGGAATATTTAAAAGAATTTCAAAAATACGATAACATTCGAATCATGCCCGGTTTTATTGAACTATTTAATCCAGTTTTTGAAAAACTTTTGAACTTTTTACCTGAAATAGGGGGGATAATTTCCGTAGCCTCAAAACGAATTGGACTATATCCTAGAAGAGATTGGCAAATGGGTGTCATTCTTGATTTATCCATTCACGATATATACTTACAAGAACGCCTCCTCCAAAAGGAGATTATTCACGCAGAAGGGTATAAAAAATGCGTTAGGGATAATGTTCACGCAGATGCGGCGTTTATTATTCTAGATTTTGGAACTGCAATAGGGCATATCGAATCAAATTGGCTTACGCCTTCCAAGTTTAGAAGAATGTATGTGAACGGTGAGGAGGGTGGCATAATGATCGATTTTATTAGTCAAAAAATAACAATCCGAACGGGATTAGATTTACAAGGCGATCATCCCACTACTAAAGAAATTACCTATAGTCCGTTGCGTTCTGACGAACCATTAAAAAGAGAAATTCAAAATTTTCTTTACGACAAACAACCTTTAGTGACTTTACAAGATGGGATTAGAGCCTTGGAAATTGCTTTAAAAATTGTGAATAATTAATTAAAGTTCGTGTATTATAATTATTTGAGATATGACTGAAAATAGCAAAGATCAAGACGAGCACGAATTAAAGAAAATTCGAATGAAGAAGATGCAAGCTTTAATGGAAGCTCAAAAAAGAAAACAACAGAATCAGGAAAACCAATCAAATGTCTACGATAAAATAAATTATGTCTTAAGCGCTGTGCTTTCTCCCGATGCCTACGAGTATTTAAATAATTTAAAATCAACAGAACCGCAAATTTACCAAAGAATATATAACGAATTAATAACCCCTGAAGTCGTTCAAAACATTGATTATCTTTTAGCAATGATATCTCAAAGGGGAGGAGTCGCAAGAAGGATTCCTAGGGACGTGATAGTGTATTTAGAACGACAAATTAAAGGAATAAAAAGCTCAATTAAGGTTCAGAGAGACGACAAGATGATGGATCTTGGTTCTTTTTTGAGTAAGAAATAATCATTTTAATCAAGTGAGAAACATAACATTCTTAAAGAAAGCATTCTAATTTTTATTTTTCTGAGGTTAATTCGGAGATAACCCTATAGCAAATTAACCTCATGTCGGTTCTTTAATCATTATTTATACAAATTAAGTTATTAGGATTTTATAAAAATGCAAAAAAAGCAAAAATTAGATTTTATCAGCACTCAAGACTGGAAGAAAGAAAATCTTGACGAATTATTAGAGCTTACAAAAAATGTAAAAGAAAATCCAAAAAAATATTTTCAATCGCTTCTGGGAAAATCACTTTGCATGTTTTTTTACAATCCTTCCACTCGCACTCGAAATTCCACTGAAGTTGCCGCCTATCAACTCGGAATACACGCAGCGTTTAATAGTATAAAAGATAGTTGGATTGGATATCAATCTGAATCTGTAAAGGATACTGCGTCCGTATTAGCTCGATATTACAACGCACTCGCAATCCGATTATTTCCAGTTTCAGTAAATTGGGTTTACAAAGAAGCTAATCGAATTTTAAGAGAATTTGCTAAATGGTCAGAGGTTCCAGTTATTAATTTTGAAGACGATCAATTTCATCCGCTCCAAGCACTCACAGACATATTTACGATTATAGAAAAAAAGAAAAATCCAAAAGGTAAAAAATTTGTACTCACTTGGGCGTATCATCCGAAACCATTGCCTCTAAGCGTTCCTAATTCAACACTTTTAATTTCTACGAGATATGGAATGGATGTCACTCTTGCCCACCCAGAGGGCTACGAATTGGATGATGAAATAGTCAACCTTGCGAAAGATAATGCTAGAAAATCTGGAGGTTCTTTAGATATAACACACGATATTAAAGATGCGTATCAGGACGCAGATGTCGTTTATGTAAAAAGTTGGGGAGCCATTAGTCATTATGGAGATGCGAGGGAAGAAAAGCCTCTCAGATTACCTTATCGAGATAAATGGAGAATTCAAGAAGATTATTTAAAATATACCGATCAAGATTCTATTTTGATGCATTGTCTACCCATTAGGCGAAATATTGTAGCTGACGACGCAGTGGTAGATGGAAAACATTCTATTGTTTACGATCAAGCTGAAAATAGGTTGTATACAATAAAAGCTCTTCTTTACTATTTACTAAAAGAATAAAAGTAACAATTTTTTCCTTTTAATTTGCGTTTTATATTGCATTTTTGATTTTCTAATAAGGTTTCCGTAGATTAATACTTATGAATATTGATAAAATTAATATTAATGAACTTAGGACAAATTCTACTAATGAAATTACAATTAAGGATAGAGAATTATTAAGGAAAAAAAGTTTTTATTAATAATTGTATATGATTTCTTTCTAATTATCTCTTAAATAAATAGATATAGAAAATATATACCACTAAAGCGATATAAATTAATTCTAAGGTTAAGAAATTTAAGAATATATTTGATCAAAATAGATAAATTAAAAATAGTACTCTATTAACGAATAACTTAGAGAAATGTTAATGACATATTAAAAAATGTGATATTAAAAGCATAATAAATTTTTAAATAAAAAACTTCATTTTTGATCATTTTTGGGGGTAAATTTTTAAGAAATACCACTAAATAATATTAGACGAAAATAGTTTTTGCAATAACTGGGAGGAGCATTAGGTATGAAAAATGCGTTGCAATCACCAGATAAGATTGAAAAGAGAGATATAAATCTCATATTTAATGATTTGGTATTTTGGATTGACGACAGGTTCGATATAGAAAAGTTATTTGTGGGTATATTCAGCAACAACCTTCCAGAATTAAATTTCGATTGTAAAAACTTACTTCATAATTCTGTATTCAATTTAATTGAAGAATTAAACCATAACCATGCAAAAAAATTTTTTAAAACTGTATTCAAGAGAGGAAAGGATATAATTGAATTACTTTTTAAAGATAAAAAAGGTAATAGCGCGTGGTTTGAAGTTAGAGGAAAAAAGTTAGAAGGTAATTCAACTGAAAGTGCATTTTTCTGTGCTAATAATATTTCGAAATTCAAATCGAGGGAAAAAGAATTATTGGATAAATATCAAACTCTTAATGACGCTCTACACCAGTTAAAAGCTTCAAATCCTGAACTTCGATTCTGGAAAATTCTTTACCCCCAGAAGTGTATTACGGCGGTTCAGAAAACTCGAGAAATGTTAGAAACTGTAATTGACGCTATTCCACATTATATTTATTGGAAAGATGTAAATTTGAAATATGTTGGATGTAATAAAAATTATGCCAGGATAAACGGTCTGGATGATCCAACGACAATTATCGGTAAAACAGATAATGATTTACCCTGGGCGAGTCAAAATAAAGATAAAATATCCGAAATTGAGCGAAAAGTTATAAACTCCAACCAACCGATTATTAATAAAATAGAAGAATGGAAGAACTCGAATGGTGAGAAAAAATTTTATAATACAGTTAGAATTCCGCTCTATAAAGAAAAGAACCAAGTAATAGGTGTTTTAACGACATACGAGGATATAACCGATAAAATTGCTAACGAGCGTTTAATCAAAGAGTCAGAAGAAAAATATAGAGGAATACTCGAAAATATTAAAAGCGGCTATTTTGAGGTTGATATGGATGGAAACTTTCAAGTTGTTAACGAGGCCTTTTGTAATCTGTTTAATTATCAGAAAAATGAGATTTACGACATTCATTACACATCCTTGGTAGACGAAAAGAACCGCCAAAAAATCGTAAGAGATTTTGACCGAGTTGCTGAGACAGGAGAAGGAATTACCAACTTTAACTTTGAAGGTTTCACTAAAAATGGAGATAAAATCGTCGCAGAGACTTCGGTTTATTTAAGATATAAGAATGGAGAAAAAATCGGATATTATGGATTAATTAGGGATATAACTGAAAAAACAATATTAGAAAATAAATTAATAGAATCTGAAATTAGATATCGGCATCTATTCAACTCCTCTCCCTACGCCATCTGGTTAGTAGACTTGAGGGGAACTATTATAGATTGCAACGATACTATGAATAAAATGCTTTCCGCGTTTACAAAAGACGATCTCATCGGAAAAAAGTTTATTGATGTTATAAAAGCCTTTACAAAAAAGGGAGATCCTCGATTTAAAGAGTTACAAAAAGTATTCAGAGAGCGATTTAAAAGACTTATAACGCAAGGATATTTAGAACCTTTAGAATTTGAGGTCAAAAGAGCAGACGGGAAAATACTCTGGCTAACATTGAGAACGAGTTTTATTAATATTGGAAAAAAAAGATTGGTACAAGTTTTCATTGAGGATATTACACAAAGAAAACTAGCACAGAAGGAATTAGAAAATGAAAGGCATATTTTAAAAAATATTATCGAGAGAAATCCTTACGGAATTGCTATCTTTACAAAGGATGGTTATTATATTAGCGGAAATAAGGCCTACAGAAATTTGTTCGGATCTGAACCTCCCGAATGGTATTCTGTATTCGATGACAAAATTGCACAAAAAGATGGTCCCGTATATGATGCCGTTGAGAAAATAAAGAAAGGAGAAGCTACAAGCGCCTCAGAGGTTTGGTTCAACCCCCATACACATGTCAGCAAAGATTTACCGTATAAAGATGTTTGTTTTAAGACTGAGTTATTTCCGATTCACGATAAAGATGGAAAATTTACTCGGTTTGTAATGATGTATGAAGATATAACTGATAAAAAGTTAGCAGAAGAGGAATTGGAAGAATTACAAAGAGAGCTTGAAAAAAGAGTTAAAGATAGGACTATTAAGCTCGAAAGATCCGAAAAAAAGTATAGAATGGCATACGACAGAGCTAACTGTCTTAAAGGATTGTTTACGCACGATATAAGTAATATTTTTCAAACTGTTGCCAACTCTATCGAATTATGTCAAATGTCTTTAAATAAAAAGATGACACCAGGAGATTTAATGGAAAATTTTGAACTAATCGAGCAACAGATTCAGCGAGGAAAAAAATTAATCTCCAATATTCGTAGCCTTTCGGAGATCGAAGAATCTGAGATTGCTTTAAAAAAAATAGATGTATTTGATAATTTAAGACACGCAATTAAATTTTTGAAAGTCAATTTTCAAGATCGAATAATCAAAGTGAATCTCGAATCTGAAGAAAATAATTATTACATAATTTCTAACGAATTATTGTTAGATGTATTCGAAAATATATTAATAAACGCCGTTCGATATAATAATAATGATAACATTAACATAGATATAAAAATTTCAAAAGTCCCCAGAGATGGGAGAACCTTCGTAAAATTTGAATTTCAAGACAACGGAATAGGAATTGAGGATTCTCGAAAAAAGCTTATTTTTCGAGAAAAAAGTAAGAATGATCCCCATGTAAAAGGAATGGGACTTGGACTGCTCATGGTAGCGAAATTATTAGAATTAAGCGAAGGAAAGATTTGGGTCGAAGATAGAATAAAAGGAGATTATACTCAAGGAAGTAATTTTGTCCTTTTAATCCCCGAAGCATAAATGTTGTGTTTGGAAGTTTTGAACAATTTTTTTAATAGGATTTAAAATAAGGATTATTGGTTGAGGTGAAATGAGTCATCGTTGACAAGAAAAAGGAAAATATTTCCAAATTGAAGAAAAACATTAAATTGTATACCTATGTCGATTCAAAACTTAGTAAAAAATTAGACGAATTTTTAGACCAATTCGGAATTAGAAATAGAGCAAAGTTCATCAGAAATAGTGTCGATCATTACATGGATTATATTAATTTAATTTATCAAAAAAATTTGAGACAAGGAGGATACAATGATAATTTTATTCACCAAAATATTACAAACGCACTCGATACATACGAATTTAACGATAATTTTTACGAAAGTCTAAAGCAACGAATCTCTCCAATAAAGACATCGGTGCTAATTTTAAAAGATTTAATAGATAATCCGGAAAAACTTCTTAAGAACATAGAAAATACCAAAAAAGCAATCGAAGACTTGGAAACAACTGTGCGAACTAGATACGAAGATTCAAGTTATAAGAGATTTTTCAAAAAATTTGATATCTTATATATTGAAGATAATAAGTTGGAGAGAAAAACAGTGTCTACTTATTTTGAACATAAAGGTGCAAACATTTTAGCCGTCGAAACGGCCGAAGAAGCGTTTGATATTCTTAAATCTTCAACACCCAAAGTAATTCTACTTGATATTGAACTCAAGACTAGTAAAATCAATGGTGATAAATTATCGAAAATAATCAAATCAGAAGAAAAGCTTAAACAAATTCCTATTATCTTAATAAGCGCACTGATTTCTGACTCGAGGAAATCGAAGATTCTGCAGGAATCTGGAGCAGATCACATAATTTTAAAACCAATCGACAAGTTAGCAGATTTAGATATTCTACTTAAATACATTTAAGAATAATAGAATATAGCTCTTTAATTTTTTACACTCTATAAAATATTTACATAAATATACTCTCAGAAATCAAAATATGTCAAATATTAATAATGATTTAAGATAATAAGTATGTTTATTGTTCTCTTCCCGAGATTACAGCAACAACTTCATATTCTCCGTTAGGCAACTTTTTCGAATCAATGCTGGAGAATTGAAACGCAAAAGGACGTTGAAATATTTTCTCCACCATCGGACCGAAAGAACTAATTACGAATATAAAAATCCGTTTAAGAACATTTTCCAGTTTCTCTTCAATATTTAGTTCCTCAATAACTTCCTCAACCGCTTCGATTTCCTTTTTATTATATTGATAGTGATAAACCAATTTGAAATCGACTGGGGTTGGTGCTTCAGGGTCTTCGTAGGTTAAACCTCTTTTTCTAAAAGGAAATAACGTATTTAGGTAAAAATCAAATATTTCTTCGTGATGGTCTTTTAAAAGATGAGAAATTCGGGAACGATTCTGGTATTCTGGCCAGTATTTTTCCATCAAATTTAAGAGACGAGGGTAATTTTTATACTTGTTTTTGGCATCCTGCTTTAAGGAAGAGAGAAGTTGATTCCTAATTGGTTTGAATTCAGATTCTCGTCCTATTCGTGAAATAAATCGCTTAAAATTGATAGACATCGTTACTACAAAATAAATATGTTTATGTTTATCTTAATTCAAAAGACTTTAATTTTCTATATAACACTGAGATAATATAATTTTTCGTATTTATTTATTCAGTTCTCATTATTTCTTTATTAAGCATATTTCTTATTTTTTATCTTTTATAAATAATATTAGTTAATAGAAGACGTTTTGAAGACTAAAAAAAACACAGAAGCTTTATCTATGATTAGAATTCTTGAAAAGATCATTAATCATTCAATTCTACTGAAATTGGATAAGTTGAGTCTTAAATTGATGTTATTGAATAACGTTCTTAAATATAAGACCCTTTTGCTCCGGTCTCGTTTTTTTAAAAAATAATCAATTAATTAAAATAAAACACTTAACTTATTACTTTATATTTTAATGAAATTGAATCCTTAAAGCATGAGCGCCCAAAAAGTAGGTCTAATTTTTACCGATGAATATGAAAGGTATAATTTCGGACCGAAACATCCTCTTCGACCTCTTAGAGTTATGCTTACATATAGCTTGATGGAGAAATTAGGGTTATTAAATAATAGTAAAATAGAATTATTAAAACCTCGCTTAGCTACAAAGGAAGAACTAGAGCGAGTTCATAGCAAATCTTACGTTGAAGTAGTGAAGAGATTAAGTAATAATCCAGAAGATAAAACCGTAAAGCCTTACATTTATGGTTTAGGTCCTGGCGATAATCCCGTATTTAAGGGAATGTACGAAGCTTCCGCGTTAGTCTGTGGGGCAAGTATTATGGCGGCAGACACAGTTTGGCAAAATAACGATTTTAACATTGCATTTAATCCTGCGGGTGGATTGCACCATGCTATGAAAAATCGAGCTTCAGGATTCTGTATTTTTAACGATATTGCAGTTGCAATAAAGCATCTACAAAATATTAATAAAGATATTAAAATTGCATATTTGGATATTGATTGTCATCACGGAGACGGGGTTCAATGGATTTTTTACAACGATCCTAATGTTTTAACGATATCATTTCACGAGAGCGGTAAGTTTCTCTTTCCAGGCACGGGAAACGTAGAAGAAGTTGGAGAAGGAATTGGAGAAGGATATTCAGTAAATTTTCCCCTCCTTCCAGGCACATCAAATAAAATGTTCCTGAAATTGTTTCGAAATTGCGTTCCGGAAATACTAAAAGCGTTCGAACCCGATATCCTTGTCACTCAATTAGGAGTTGACACTCACTTCAACGACCCTCTCACGCAAATGGGTCTTTCTATACAAGCCTATAAAGACATAGCAGTTGAGATGAAAAAATACGCAAAAGATTATTGTAACGATAAATGGCTTGCGTTAGGTGGGGGTGGATATCTTATGACCGTTGTGCCTCGAGCGTGGACCTTATTCTTAGCAGCAATGCTTGATGTCGAATTGGAGAACCAACTGCCGAAGACCTGGATTCGAGAGGTAAAGGAAAAAGTACCTTACGAAGAGACACCTTATGTATTATGGGATAGAGGGGACAAGATCGAAGTTCAATTGCTCGCACATCCTGAAGTTGCCAAAAAAATGGTTGATTACACGGATATGTTAATCAACGTATGTCAAACTAAATACATTCCAAAATTAATTAAAATGTGAACTTAGGAGAGTATAATCATAGAAATAAAATAAAAAAAAATTTGAATTTAATACTTTAAGCTAGGTCTTACTTTTTCTAATTATTATAATTATAACTACTGAAACACCTATTCCGCTTCCTATAACGATTATAATTACAGTTATCGTAATAGCTTCGGCATTATCGCTTTGACTATCAGAACTACTCCCTCCTCCGTTTCCTCCGTCATCTGAGATTGGAGGTTGATCTGGAGCAATTTCCTGTCCTTTTATAACGCTCACATCTTTCGAATATTCGTTTCCTAACGAATCGTTGGCATAAAAAGTTATTATAACGGTCCCATCGGGCAAATCTTCCCATGCGGTTTGGTTTATTGTTCCGTTAAACTCGATAAAGAAATATTTCATTTCACCGTTGTTTAATGTATACCAGGTTTTGTTCAAATTACCCTCGACGATTGTTAGGTTGAATTCGGGTGGAACTGTTGGAAATCTCACATCATTAAAAGGAGCAACAATATATATAGATGGAGCGGCGATATCTTTATTAACTGAAAGGTTGTAGAGAGCTAAGTTTCCCGCGCTATCGTTTGCGTGGAAAGAGACAATTACGCTTCCGTTTCCCATCTCGTTCCAGTGAGATTGGAGGATTTGATTTTCGACTCCATAAGTAAATTGTTGGGGGTATGTGAGTACCGAACCGTTATATAGTTGATACCATGTAGAGTCTAAGTTGATTTCTTCTACGATGAGATCAAATCCCGGTGCTGTTCCGTTCAAGAGCATATTATTTTTTAAATTGATAATTTGAATGGACGGAGCTATGATATCTTTGTATACAGAAGTATTGTAGCATACAATGTTTCCAACAGTATCGTTCGCATAAAAAGAGATAATAACGCTCCCATTACCAACCTCTTCCCAATGAGTCTGGAGGATCTGAGAATCGACTCCGTAAGTAAATTGTTGGGGGTCTGTGAGCACTGAGCTGTTATATAGCTGATACCACGTAGTGTTTAAATCGGAAGCCGTAATCGAAAGGTCAAAAGTAGGAGGAATTTCGTTAAAAAAGATATTACTTTGGGGAGAATTAATAATAATGTATGGAGCAACGATGTCTTTGTATACAGAGGTATTGTAGCATACAATGTTTCCAACAGTATCGTTCGCATAAAAAGAGATAATAACGCTCCCATTGCCAACCTCTTCCCAACGAGTTTGGAGGATCTGAGAATCGACTCCGTAAGTGAATCGTTGGGGGACTGTGAGTACCGACCCGTTGTATAGCTGATACCACGTAGTGTTTAAATCGGAAGCCCTAATCGAAAGGTCAAAAGTAGGAGCTGTTCCGTTTAGAAGCATACTGTTTTCGGGGGTGATAATCAGAATGGACGGTGCTACGATGTCCTTATAAACAGTTACATTATACCATGCCCAGTTTCCAGCTGTATCGTTAACATAGAAAGATATGACTATACTACCATTGCCGACCCTCTCCCATTCGTGTTGGTCTATCCTTAGGGGAAAATTATCTGCATACTCAAAAGTGAAATTATTCGTGAGCAGTGTTCCGTTCCAGAATCGATACCACGTAGTTTCGATATTCTTTTCTTCTATTTCTAATTCAAATAGAGGAGCCGTGGAATTGTAAATGTCAAAATCTTGGATTAATTTTTCGGTGATCAACGGAGCCGTCTCGTCTTGATCTTCAAATATCGGAAAGCGATCTTGTATCAAGGGATTTAAACTAATATTATAGGGGTAATCTCCAATTCCATTGTCGTCTGCATCTCTCCCCAAATAATCGCTCCAATAATTCCCGATCGTCTCATTGTCCCATTCATTATCTGAGCCCTCGTCTATAGCATTAACCTCATTGTAGGATAAATTGTTCTTACAGATTAAATTATAGTAACTAAATGGTTGGATAAAAATACCTATATTGCTATTCTTTACCTGATTTGAAGTTATATTGTTGTAATTATGCTTTAATTTTATTCCGTATTCATTATTATCTTGAATAATGTTTTTTAAAATAACATTCTCACTGTCCTCTATTAGAATTCCATTTTCTATATTCCCAATTATCGTATTATTATATACATAGTTATTTTGAAACCATAAACCAATACCAGATTCATCATTGGAGAGAATTAAATTATTAGATATGTTATTATTTTCTCCCATTACGCATATACCACCGCTATACCAGCTATCTCCTTTGTTATGACTTATATAATTATCGACAAGTGTATTATTTTCTCCATTTAAATAAATTCCAACGATATTGTTATATGAGCAGTTGAGATTTCGTATTATATTATTTGAACAAGAATAGAACTTCAATCCTATAGAAGCTCTTGATAAATTTAAATCGGAGATGACAGAATCACTACAGTTATATAAGATAACTTGTCCCGCATTGCCATATATTGTAAAATCATTCTTGCTTAGCATTTTTCGATCAATATAATAATAAACGGGGTTTCCATTAACCGTATTTGATGTGTCGAGGCTAATGGTGCGCGCAAATCCTAAATCCCATATTTCTAATGAAATACCACAATTGCTCATTTTATTTTTTGTAAGGTTGATGTCATAAGTATTGCCCATAATCTGAATACCTCCTTCTTCATTATAATATGCTACATTTGAGATAAAGGTGATATTATAAGATTCGTAGTCGGAAAAACCTATTGAGTTATAACTAGAATTACTATTAAATATCGTAATGTTTTCGCAATTTTCAAACCTTATCCCATAATGATTTTCTGAGCAATTAACGTTGGAAATAAAAATATGATTGCTTTCCCTTAGAAATATGCCATAATAGCAATGTGAGATCATGGCATCTCTTATCATAGTATTATTACAATTGTAAAGAATAATTTGTCCCGCGTTAGTGAAATTCTCGTAACCTAAATTTGAAATATTTAAATAAACATATAGAGGTTTTCCATCAACAGTATTTAATTTATCTATGGAGTTTGTTACTAGATCTTCCAAACCATCCTCAATATTATTTATTAATTCAAATCCACATTCTAGCATTTTATTGCTAGAGATATTATTATATTTTAAAGATCCTCTACCTAATCCATATTCAGTTAAGCCTAACCATATCCCGTAAGTGGAATTTGTAATAATATTTCTAAAAATCTTATTGAATTCAAATATATCGTTACCTGTCCTCACAGATACGCTTATCCCGTCTTGAGAAAGACTATTGAAAGATATTGTGTTATTCATCGATTCTCCCTGAATAACAATTCCAGAACCAATATTTCTTTCAATAGTGTTGTTGCATAGAAGATTTTTATTTCCTGTTAAATAAATGCCGCTTCCGACTTTCCAACCATCGTAGATATATCCGTTTTCAAATATAAAATTATTAGTTAGATTGTTTCTATTAGATAGATCTATATTAATCCCATCCGTATTATTATAAATATAATTATCTGAAATTAGGTTGTCATTACTTTTTTCTAATCGTATTCCGTCCCCTTGATTTCGACAAATAGTATTGTTATAAATTCTACTATTATTGACATTTGTAAATTTAATCCCCGCATGACGAATAGGAAATTCTCCCTTGCTGGAATTCAGAAAAGTGCAGTTTTCAATTATAAAGTATACGTCGGAATTTCTTATCTCCAGAGAACTACTCGAATTCTGACCGTTAAATATAATTCCTTTGATTAGATAGGGTTCTTCGCTCGTACCAGTCCCTGAAAAAATATTCCAATTCTTTACTTGCGACCATGTAATATCTCCACCTCCCGAATCATCTATGGTAAGCGGCGAGTATCCATTTCCAAAATCATTAAAGAATATTTTGTTATCTCGAGAATAATATTCATATATATGTTTATTTAAGTTTAAAAAGAGATTTTCTGCAACTGAGGTATTATTGCTTCTGTCAAAAAAGATACCTATAGTC
>WJKD01000078.1 GCA_014729315.1 Promethearchaeota archaeon
GAAGCAGATCATGATCCCCAATTTAAATGTACCAAGATCGATCACACTGAATGGCATATCCCCTGGCTCGAAAAACAATTTCTCCCGGTCGAACAGATGGATTTTCCTGTATTTGCCGAGAAATCCTTTCATGCCGTTCACGCAGATGGCAGAGTTGTAAAACTTATCGCCGTCACGCTCTGCCAGTCCGGCGACGATTGTGGTATTGTGCCGCTTCGCCTGCTCAATCAGGAATTGCGTGGTCTGCCCATCCGGGATTTCTTCTGCCAGTTTTTCTACTTCCTGCTTTTTCTGGAACAGATAGCCGCTATGAAAAAATTCCGGCAGCACCCACAAATCCGCCTGTTCCTGCGCCAGCATAATTTTTACCTTGCGGTAATTTTCTTCCGCCTCCCCAAATTTACAATCAAATTGAATGAAACCTGCTCTCACGTTTGTCTCCAGATACTGGTTTGCTATTTGCTAATTTTAATTCCTAAATAACCAATTTTTTTAACTTAACCAAACGAGTGAGTGAATTGCCTGACTCATTGCTGGTTTTTTGGTCATCGAACGCAACACGAACCTGCGAGTCGAGTTAACTAGGCGACTTACTCGCCCGTTATAGTGCGATTATATAAAAACTAACACACCACACTTTTAAAAAGTAGCTTTAAAGACATATATAAAATTCTGAATTAAAATAATACTAATCAATATGAAGCCTAAAACAAAAAACAAACTACAAAAATATCTATAACATGGAAATGAAATATTAGCAAAATCACGAACTTTCCAAAAGATATCCTTAATTTTATCTTCGTTATCAACACCATTAGCTTCACTTAACTGGCGTGCAAATGATTCTTTTTTCTTTTTGTCAGTCACAAATTTATTAATTTCACCATGTAACTGGCGACTTGATTTACCTGACTCAATGTATGACTTATAATTTTTATATTCTTTAATAAATTCGGGACATTTAAATGAATAGATTAATGTTGCGACCGAAAATGATACAGAACTAAAATAGAATAGTTTCCAACTAAAAGGTAATCCTATTGATAGTCTGATGTCTGTGTTAAATATATTGATTATAACAGTTTCTTCTATATGCATTAGCACTTTTGCTAAAATTGGAACAATAAATATCCAAAAATATGCAGACTTAAAGATTTTCAGTTTTCCAATTTTATTTAATTGTGACCATATAAAAAATTTATCTATTATTTTCATAAATTTAGAGATTTAAGCTATCCCATTTTTTTTGTTATCCGTAATTTTCTCTTTTCAATTGTCTCTATCTCTGAATTTGAACCCTTATACTTTTTAGGAAGTTTTTCATAAGCAATAATTTCGCTAAGAGCATCTTTATATTTTCCAAGTTTTTCAAGAACAAGAGTTAATCTCGAGTATACACAACCAAAATCTTCCCAATATTCTTTATTTTTAGAGTGTTTATTTATTTCTTTTTTAAGATTAATCCCTGCTCTATAAAGACTTATAGATTTTTCTGGATTATCCTTTTCTAAATTTCTTGCTTTTGAAAGAATATTTGAAACATTATGTTCATGTTCTCTTGATTCATTAATTGATGATACTCTCATATCTTCAAATTTATCAAATTGCTGGCCTGTTACTTTCCCCCCATTATTTTTTATAAAATCGTATATATCATCTATACCTTCTCCATCACTAGATATGTAGGTAATCATACATCGACATCCATCACTATTTTTACAGCCAGGATGAGGAGGTGAAGGTATATCTACCAAACTTGGAATCCAACGCATTCCTTCAAGAGATTTACATAACTCACAACTTAAACTGTCTCCTAAACATATCCATGTAGCATATACCACGTCTTGGGGAAAAGTTGTATTTTCTGATTTCTCTAGAGGTTGTGTTATTTTAAATATTTTCTTTAATAATCCCATGAGGTTTCACATATGTTATAATTTTCATTATTTAGGCATTATTTAGTATAACAATCAATCATACTCCCCCAACTTCCTCGCCGTTTCCACCATCGCCGCGAAATTTTCCGGTATCGCGTATTCTGGCACTGAATTTCCTGAACCGAGGCAATAACCGCCACCTGGTGCAATTTCCTTAATCAAGTATTTTACACGCTCAATGACTTGTTCCCGGCTGCCGCGGGACAGCAGGTCGACATCCACGTTGCCGATCAGGCAGAAAGTATCGCCATATTTCTCCTTCAGCTCCCTGATGTCCATTGCCTGCGGCTCAATGGGATGGATCGCATTTACGCCGCACGATTTGAGA
>WJKD01000857.1 GCA_014729315.1 Promethearchaeota archaeon
CCAATTAATTGATAATATTATATATCACCTCTTTTTGGAAAGAAATTATAAAAATATTTTAAATATTCTTTTTATAAAATATTGATATATAAACTATATTCTAAGCATCTTATACTAATCAAACATATTTTTGATCAGTAAAAGATAAGGATTCATATTCGTGAAATCGATGTTTGACGAATAAAGCTATATACTGGCGTATTACAAAAGAAATTGATATATTAAAGAGAATAAATCGTGATTTTATAGGAAAAAACAAAAATCATTTTGCATTCATTTGATTTAATAACAATTAAAAAAATATATTACTAATATCTTTGATTATAAATTGAACACAATCTTAGATTTTAATTTCTTGATAAAAATCGAGTAAAAGGTTAATTAAAATGGACGAATATTCTTGCGATATATTAATTATTGGCGCAGGTCCAGCGGGATTAACAGCGGGAGTTTATTGTGGACGGGCAGATAGGAATACCATCATCCTCGAAGGAAAAGAAGAATCAGCATTAGGAAGAACAAAGGAGATTCAAAATTGGATTGGTGAGCAAAAAATTGAAGGGCCCGCGCTATTACAAAAATTTCGAGATCACGCAGCGAGTTTTGAGAATGTACGAATTATTAAGGGTGATGTTATCTCTCTGATGTTAGGGATGGGTATGAAAAACATGATATCAACTAGATCTGCAAATATCACTGCCGACGCAGTCATAATCGCATCAGGTCGAGGAATTAGAGACGATACAATTAAGGGAGAATCTAATCTTGTTGGTTTTGGAGTTTCCTATTGCGCTCTTTGCGATGGGCCTTTATATAAAGATAAGGACGTGTTTTTATATGGAAAAGACGAAGAAATGATTGAGGATGCCTTAGTTCTTGACCAGATGGGTGATAATGTTAATATTATTACACCATTAGATTTATCTGAATTACCAAGTCAAATTAACGAAGCTAAACAACAAAACATCAGAATCATTGATAATATGGAAATTATTGAGACTATTCCTGGATCAGATGATGTAATAGAAAAGATTATAACTAAATCAACGAAAAACGATGAAATAAAAGAATTTGATTTAGATTGTCTATTTATCTTTTCACACGTTCCCTCTAATTCAATCTTTAAAAAATCGGGAATAGAACTAGACGATAAGGGAAATGTTAAAGTCGATGTAAACCAAATGACTAATTTTAAAGGTGTATACGCAGCTGGGGACGTAACAGGAGGTTTATTCCAGGTTGTATTTGCCGCTGCTGAAGGTGCAAGAGCTGCTATAAACGCTTGTAAATATGTAAGGCAATTGAAAAAAACTCAAGAAGAAAAGGAAGAAAAATAATTCGAACTTACTTATATCCCTCATAATCCTTTTCTTGATATTATGTAGGTATCACTTCCATTTTTAATCATCTTCGTGAAATATATTCCATATGAGCAATTTTAAATTTTCTGATTTTCTCGAGGATTTTTTAATCGCAAAAGAGATTGAGGAAGGATGCAGACCTTCCACCGTTAAAGCTTATAGATACGATCTCCTGAAATTTATCAAAATTGTCGGAGATCTCGAACTAGAGTCTCCTTTACTTCGTCAAAAAATTCGTTTATTTCTTAAACGACTTAAAGATAAAAATTACACGAAAAAGGGTATCGCTCGAAAAATTGCTACTCTGAGGTCATTTTTTAAGTTTCTCACCCTGAACGAGTTTATTTCGAAAAATCCAATGAGTCAAATTCGTTCACCAAAAATTAATCTTCACGAAAGTTTACCAAAATTTTTAAACCTTTCTGATGTAAAACTAATATTTGAAAAATTGAAAAATAGAAAATTGTTTAATACCAAGAAAAGCCAAAGATATTATTTACTCGTTAGATTATTATACGCAACAATGGCGCGAGTAAGTGAAGCATGTAATATTAAAATCAAAGATATCAACTTTGAAAATGGTTATATTAAATTAAGAGGTAAAGGAAACAAACAAAGAATTGTTCCTGTAGATAACGCAACTTTGAAATTAATTAAACAAGAATTAATTAATAGGTTAGTTTATAAGGAAGACGACTATTTATTAATAAACACGAGGAATGAAAAACTTACACCCCGTGTCGTTCAAAATGACATAAAACGGATTAAAAAAAAATGTGGATTTGCTGATTCAAAAGTTATCACGCCACATGTATTCAGACATACTGGTGCAACTCATTTACGAAGATCTGGAATGGATATAAGCGAATTACAAGATATTTTAGGCCATTCGAGTCCGAATACGACGAGGATATATGCAAAAAATGATATTTCTCAATTAAAGCAATCTTATAACTCCATGCATCCTCTTAATACTTC
>WJKD01000858.1 GCA_014729315.1 Promethearchaeota archaeon
GATCAAAAGCGTATATCTTTTTATCTTTCCAATATTGAATCCATTTTTTCTGAACTTCGCTAAACTTAAATCTTTTTGGATAAGTAGTGGTGTCGTTCATTTTTACTCTTTAAAGATCGGTTTTTGATTCGATTCTCGATGTTGAGATTTATAATATGTGTTAGTGGACCTGACGGGATTTGAACCCGTGACCTCTTGAATGTTCGGATATTCAGCGATATTCTGAAGATCTTGCGAATCAAGCGTTTCAAGTTGGTCAGAATCTGCATCCAACAATCTGCGACTGATCTACAGGCCCATATTTATGAAACAAAATGTTATATTTAAAAATCAAATCTAGTAAAAATAATTTATTATTTTATCTAAATATAGGTCCTTCTAAATAATCTTCAATACTAAATTTAAGAAAAAGAGGAGAGCGTTTTCATTGTGTAAATTTCGTAATCTGATAATTATTTTGTGGGGAATATAACAAATCCTTTTTATTCTCATCCTGAAATCTTTTAATCGCTAAATCTAAGTAGGTATTATTGCTATCGATTCCAACAAATTTACGCTTGAGTACGCTCGCTACTATCCCAGTAGTTCCGCTCCCCATAAAAGGATCGAGTACCTTATCACCCTTTTTTGACGAAGAGGCAATAATTCGGTTTAATAATTCTATAGGCTTTTGTGTAGGGTGTTTGCCGTGCTCTTTTTCCGATTTCGGAATTAACGGAATAGACCACACGCTTCTCATTTGTTTATTTTTATTTTTAAGTTTGTCTTTTGAATTATTCCAATGCTTCGTTTTTTTGTAATTGAAAGTGTGATTAGATCCTTCGGCTTTCCGAGCCCATATCACAATTTCGTGACTATGTGTAAAATAGCGACAAGACAAATTTGGGGGTGCGTTTGGTTTATACCAGACAATATCGTTTATAATATCGAACTTATTTTTTTCTAATAAATATCCGACTTTGTATATTATATGAAGAGTACCTGATATCCAGATGCTTCCATCATCTTTCAACACTCGTCTGCATCCTTTTAACCACTGATCTATGAATTCGATATCCGCTTGAAAACCCTTGCTCTTATCCCAGTCGCCTTTATTGACGCTCACCATCTTCCCTGATGAGCATGTAATGCCTCCATTTGATAGGAAGTAGGGCGGGTCCACAAAAATTAACTCAAAATGGTTTTCTGGTAACTCCTTAAGTATCTCCTGTGCTTGTCCACGATATATTATAAAATTATTTTCTTGAAAGTAAGGTTTAATCATAAAAGGGTAGCTTATTTTTTAATAATTGAGAGATTATGTTTAACTTTAATTTATTATGTTTAAAGTTATAAATTATTCACTATTAAATATTTATTAAAAGGAATCGCATTGATTTATCAATGCTGTAAAAGAGCTTGAATATATGATAAATAAACAAAGATTTGAAAAACTATTTAATCAGCGTCTTATACAAGACATTACAGAAGAAAAGATTGATATCGTTTTAAGTGGACAATACGGGAAAGCGTTAGAATTACTTAGAGACGCGGAAGCTACGGGTCTATTTCCGGCGCTTGTTGGTCCTCCTGGGGTCGGAAAGACGATATTGTGTAGATATTTTGCCAGTTTAAGGGCAAAGGAGAATGAATTTAAATCTTTCTACTGGTTAACGATGGACGAAAGCATTAAACCTTCGCATTTTATTGGAAGTTTCGATCCAGCTATTACTTTGAAGAGAGGTTTCGTGCTGGAAGCGTTCAATCCAGGACCCTTATTGAGTGCTATGTTGGAAGGGGGAACATTTTTAGCAAACGAAATAAACAGAGCCACCGAATACTCGCAAAATACCTTATTAGAGCCTCTAGAAGAAGCCTCCATAAGTATTCCTCATTTAGGAAGAATAAGGGCTGACGAGAACTTCTTTTTTATTTGTGCGATGAATCCAGAAGAATTATCTGGAACACACAGATTATCGGAAGCTTTAAAGGATAGAATCAAGGTATGGATTAAGCTTGATTATCCAAAAAAAGCGACAGAATTGGATATAATTAGGATAAACTTACCCGAACACTTTTCCGTTGAAGAGTCGGAATTAGAGCTCATTTATTCGATTATCGAAGAAACAAGAAAAAATAAAATTGATATAGAAGTACCTGCTTCAATACGTGCTGGAATCGCTGTGGCTAAATTACTTGGAAGAAGAAGATATTTAGAGAGAGAGGGGAAGTTAACGCAAGAAATATCAATTTACGAACATTTAGCTGACATCGCAAAACACGTGTTATTGGGGAGTATTAAGCCCAAACCAGGGGTAAAAGTAGAACATATAATAGATAGTATTATTAACAAAACATTAGGGGGTTAGATCGAGTTATGGGGGTTTTTCCAGAAAATCCATGTGAATTTGCTGTGGAATTTATTCGAAAAATGAGAAAACATCCAGATATCGTCCAAATCCCCTCATCTCGACAAGTTTTATCTATTCCTAGATTAATTCTCGCCCGTTTTTACCGCAAAGGAGTAATCACTCCTAACGATTATATCGATGTAAGTACTGTTACCTCGTATCCTAGTAATCAAGAACTTGCAAAAAAGATCTCGTTTGAACTTTTATTTCCTAACTATAAAAAAGACTTAATGGATTCTTTTTTCGAAGAAGGAAAAGAACATCAACAGGATTATTTAGCAGATGAATTGTTATCAGAAGGTGAGCAAGAAGAACTTGACGATATTCAAGAGTTAATAGATGAGATCGAAATGTCAAGTTCGATTGATACCGATTTTCTTGAGAAAATTGAAAAGTTTGTAGAAGAATTAAACCAAAAGAGAAACGAAGAACCTTTCAAATCGGCCATGAATTTCTTTCCCGATGAAGCGGATCTTTACAAGGAACGAGTGACTTCTTTAGAAGAATTAATCGAAAAAGCAAGAGAGAGAATGGAACAGATGATCAATTCTTTAGATCCAAACGATTTGAAAGCTGGTAACAACTTAGACATGAACGAATTGATTCAGAAAAAATCAAGACGTCAATGGGAAAACATCACGAGTAAAGCCCTCAATAATCAAGACATTTCAAAAGATTTAGAGGATCTTATGAATTCGCAGAACCTTGAAGATTTAATTCAGACCTCAAAATATTTAAAAGAAACAAATGCTGCTAGTGAGGACCAACTAAATCAACTTCAAAAAGCAATTGAGAATCAGATCAAAAATTTAGACCAATTATTTCAAGCCTCAAAAAATTTAGGAAATGTGCCTGATTTTAATCCCGAAGAGTTATTAAAAAATTCTCTTAATCAATCTTCTTTTGAACATAATTTTAATCTCGCTAATTCACTTGATCAATATTTTGGAACCAATTTAAGATCTCAATTATTAGATCAACTAAGCCAAAACTCTCAAAACCTAGATATGAATCTATCCTTGGAATCGCTGGCTGACAGCGCTTACGCCAACAAATCTTGGAATCAACTTTTCAACCAAGCACTTCAGAACGCTATAAAGAATGCGATGAATAAGCAAAAGAAATCTGAAGAATTTAAAAATCTCTCTCATCAACTTCAACAACTGTCTAATTCTTGTCCCAATATGCATTGTAGTCAGAAAATGAATCAGAAAATCCCCGATGTTGTAAAAAAAAGCTTAGAATCTTGTGAAACGCCCTCGCAATTAAAGGATGTTACTGAATTTTTAAGAAAAATTGGATTGGATCCTCAATCTCAAGATATTGAAGATATGGGAAAAAAATTAGGAATGTCCGAAGATGAAATATACGAACTTATCGAACCAAATTACCAGCTTTTGAAGAAACTTATAGATAAAAGCGTAAGCGATTTTGAAAGAATTAGTAATTTAATGAACCAAATAAAGGATCAATTGAATAAAGACCGAATTAAAGAATTAACCGCAAGCGCGTTAGCTTCAGACAACCGAGATGCATTGGGTGCTTTAGGACATTTTGATTTAGACACCGCTTTAAATAGCGCTCAGCAAATAGGTGGCGAAGAAGCACAAGATAAAATGATTCAATGTTTAGGTGCGGGAAGTGGTGAGAATCTTTTGAAGCAATGGTATATTCATAGAAAACATTTACCAGCAACCGCAAAATCGAAAGTAAAAGAACTTGCGAAGAAGATGTTAATTGAATTAGGTATTTTCTACTCGAGAGCACGATTAGGAAGTTCCACAACTGGACCAATGCCTATAAACATTGTGAGACCATATGCGATAGGAGACGATTTTGAAAATATCGATTTGGAAGAGACTATTAACAACATTTTAGAAAAAGGAAAAAAATTAGATCATATTAATTACGATGATTTTTATGTGTACGAAACTGCTAAAGGAATGAGGTCGGCTTGTTTTGAATTGGACATTAGTGGATCCATGTCGGGCGATAAACTGGCATATATGGCGATCTGCGTAACGATGTTGTGTTATGGGATGAGGAAGGATGAGATTGCGGTTACCTTTTTCGAATCTGACACCCATGTCTTAAAAGAAATGGACGAAAAGATTGATATGGAAAAACTAGCTGATGAATTACTTACTGTAACCGCAAGAGGAGGTACGAGAGTACAGAGAGCGCTCGAATGGGCCCGACGTCAATTTAAAGAAAAATCCAGCTCACGCGAAAAGTTAAATGTGCTCTTCACAGACGCAGAGATTTACGATCTAAGAGAGGCAGTAGAGAAATTAAGAATTTTTAGATCAATGGGCGTCGATTTCATATTAGTTGTTCCCGAAACTTCCTTTAACTTAAAGGATGCAGAACGAATCGTTAAAATCGCCGGTGGGCAGCTCCTCACGATCAAAAATTGGAACGAATTTCCCGAATTAATATCAGATATAATTAAATCGAAATTTTAAATGTGATGAATGAAATAGAATCACTCTCAAAGAAAATAATTGAAATCTTTGGAAAAAACTCGTATAAGAAAGCTCTTGACTTTCCAAAAAACAAAATTACTATTATTCATTTTTCAGAGAACCCTATCAAAATAAATTCTATTATTTTAGACAATGATCGGGAATTTCATCTCATAATTGATCAAGCTAATAAAGAAATTTATCATGATTGTCCATCATTTTTAATTCATTCAGAAAGAGAAAAGAAGATTTGTAGTCACTTCATTAAATTACTTTTATTATTAAAAAAATCGGTTAGTCTTTATATTTTAAATAATTTTAGCGATTATAGCCTGACTTCCGAAGATTTTGGTTCTACTAAAAAAAGCAGCAATTTTTTAATGCTTGCTGACGCTTGTTTCGAAAACGAAAATTGCATCGAAGGACTTTCTTACTTAAATAAAGCAATAATTAATCAATGCGATTGTGAAAATATCATTGAGAGGTTTTTAGAAAAAGCAATTGCAAATCATCTTTATCTCGAGTTATTTGAATTTTTAGAGTATGGATACGAAAACGAGTTAACTTCTTATCTTGACAATTTTAATAAATTGATAGAAAAAGCATTCAAAAAATTCTTGAATTCGCTACCTCAATATTCGTTTTTTAACGTATTGAATATTATAGAATCTCTTAATAAAATCTTCGAATATAATAATCTCTCCTTTCTTACCGGCGCTAACTTTATTCAAAAATTTAAAGAATTAGTAAAAAGTCCAAATGTTAACGAAAAATATTTCGCAATCCTTTTCATAAAAAAGAATTATGACAAATTGATAGAAATAAATTCTCAATTTGAAAACCTCTTAAATCAAAGTTATTTTAAAAGTTCCAAGCAAGAATTTTTAAATTATTTTTTGGATGAAATCGAAAATCTCGCATTAATCGACAAATTAAAATTAATGAAATCTCAATTCGAGATATTAGATATTCCAAAAAATAGGTTTTATAAGGAATATAAAAAATACAAAAGCGAAATTAAAGAACTTGAAAAGAAAGTATATTTAAAAAAATTTGCTTTTTTGAAATTGCTTATTGAAAAATATGGTGTAACGAAAACTAAAGGGGAGTTTAGAAAAAAAAGAAACACTTACATAATTAAACACAGCGAAGAGAATCTTAACAATCCAGTGTATAAATATATTATTTCTCACATAGGGTTTTATGGACCCGAACACAAGACAATTAAATCAACGGATATTGGGATAAATCATTTAATTATAAAAGAATTATTCTCAGATAATCTTAGTAATCATCCAGACATATTTTATTACAAAAAACAATTTTGGGGCGATAATAGCGAAGATTTTAGGATAAATGTAATGGACGGCTTTTCTCTTATTAGCAAAAAAATGAATTATAAATACGACATTGATAAAAATTATTCTAATTTAAAAGAAATTATGATTATTGAGTGGGATCTTGCTCACAAACCTCGACTTGGAAGTATCGTAAGCGCCTATGGGTCTCAAATAATAATTCCAGACCAAAATAATTTTTTATTCCACGACCTCAAACCATTTGATTTATGCTATTGTAATAAAACACCCGTAAAAATTGAAGGTAATATCATTAAGACGGTCAATATCATCTCCAAATGCTCGTTTAGAGATGCTATTGAAAGCATCTCAAAAGGAATGGAATATATAGAGGGTTATTATCCCTTATCTCTTGTAAAATCAGTTTTAAGCAAATACGTGGATCCTTTTAAAGCTTATGAAGTGGCGGCGTCTAACCCCAATAAGATTTTTATACCCAAATATTCAGAATTTCTCAAAATATTTAGGGAATTTTTATTTGATTTTATCAATCGAGAAAAAGAATATGTTTTCGAGCAATTTAAATCAAATCCAGAAAAAAGAGTTAACCAAATTCTAATATTGTTAAATTTAAATAAAGAACTTGAAGGTTTAAAATTAGATTTTTCTGAAGTTTTTAAAGATTTAATTTTAAAGACTTCTAATATTAACGAATTTAAGATTAAATTTTTGAATAAAATACATACCACGGTAAAAGAAATTATAAGTAAAAAAGAAATTGGGAGCACTTCAGCTTTCAACTTGAAAAAATTACACAATACTTCTTTCTTTAAATATTCTAACGAGATTATAAAGATGCGAAAAAAAGAATTTGAAAAAAGTAAGATTAAAAAAATATATAGTGAAGGAAGGCTGTTTTACGATCTAACTGAAATTTTCGAAACTTATTATGGCCAAAAATTTTCGAAAATCTTAAATATTAACCCGAACATACCGATAAATCCTGAAAAATTTAAACAATTCTCTAACCTTGCCTCAAGATTAGACCTAAGCATTAATAAATCTGACTAAAGCCCCGATTCCATAAATATTAACTAAATTTTATTCTTATCTTAATTGATCATAAATCCCATCATATCCCGGCACGAAATAAAATTTTCCCAGCTTAATTTTTTCTATCGCATTTTTCAAACAATTTGGCACTTCCACAATATTATTCTCTGAATGCTAAATATTAAATTCCGCTTGATTTTTTCTAACTAAACTATTATAAATAGACCTATTTTTTATTGAATATTCACTAACACCTAGAATTTCTTTTATTAAAGTAAGAAGTGGAACAACATTTTGAAAATTTCGAATAGGATTGTTATCCTTGTTATCTGAAAGCTCGTAGCATCTGTTTAATACTCCATACATAAGCGACTGATTACAAACGGGACATTTAATTATGTTTCTTCGAGGACTACTAAGATATTCCTTGTGATTTTGATGTCTTTCTGCCCTGTGCCCATCGTAATAGTATTTGCCAGCTGCTGGCTTAAATTCGTAAGTTTTAAAAATTTTATTATTCGGAATTGCTAATATTATTCCTCTATAATTTAGCTTGTGAAGTAATATTGATTTTGCCTCTCTACCTATCCTATGAAAATTCACTGAATGGATGTCTGAAAAAGATAAAATACTCAAACCCCCTCAATTCCGAAAGAGTGAAAATATGAGCAGGAATGATTTCAATAAGAAAATTAATCTTCTAAAAATTAAGAATAAATTGCTCAGCCGAGATTTAAATTTTAGGACGCCCATCTTGACTAAGATCGCTAAATTTTGAAAGATATTTCGTCATTTTGGTTAAAACTTCGAAATTTGGGATTATTAATAGAAAATGGGTTTTTATTGTTCTATGGTTCAATTTCCAGGTTATTCTACCTCAGTTTGGAGGACGAATTTTACATTGGGAAAATTTGGGCAAATCTATACCCTCCCAGAATATTCTATTAGCTTGCTTCGTAATTCTTTAATCCATTTCGGATATATAAAATCTCCAGTTCCAATAATATCTTTTCCTTTAAGATGAAAATTTATAACTAATTTTGGAATAGTTATAGATTTACTTGTTCCACCCAAATATCGACTATGGAGATGAAAATCACAAATTTGTTTCATAGTAAAATTCTGAATTAAAAAGTGCTATAAACTGGTTAAGAAATAGATATTTAAAATCCGTGGATTAGGAAAAAATGAAAACTATTTTTGTATCTTTCTTCGAAATAACTCAAAGAATTTTGGATAAAACCTCTTATAAATCTCAATTACTTTCAAATACTCTTTAATCTCCACAAATTCTTTATCAGTATGTTCCAATTTAGGATCCCCTGGCCCATAAGTTATTGAGGGGATCTTATAATGGAGTCCTATCTTGTTTATAAATGTCGTTCCCGTTTTTTTTATCAGTTTCGGTTTAATATTACATTCATTAAAAATTGACCATCTTAACGCGCCTATCAAGATGTTATTATTTTTAACTTCGAATCCGTTCAGGAGACTTGTAATTTGTTCGTGTATTTTAAAATCTTGCTGATGTTGAGAAGAATATACGTGCTTAAAATCTAAAATTGCTTTTCTTATCTCTGATAGTATCGTTTTTGAGCTGATTTTAGGTGGAAATCTAATATCAATGTACATAACGCATTTTGAAGGAACACAATTGGTGAGTTCGCCTCCAGATATAATTGAGAGATTGGGAATAATCTTATTAAAATATTTGAGTTTTTTGTCATGCTCTTTATGGATCTCATTCAAATTCCAGCAGACAGCTTTAATTATATTCCAAATTTCAAGACATATCTCGTTCGCGCTTACAAATTCCCACGATGCCGCAACGTGGCCCGCCTTAGTGTTAACCTTATAGCCAATACACAATCTTCCTTTATAGCCAATGCATATTTGATCGTAATTCGTAGGTTCTCCAAAAATCGCAAAATCGGGGTTCACATCAGATTTTACAAATTCATTAATTCCAACTAAACTATCTTCTTCTCTTACTATTCCACTGAAAATGATCGTACCAGTATCTTGCTCTTCCAATTCGTAATCGCAAAACGAATATAACATTGCTGCTAAGGACGGTTTACAGTCAACGGCTCCTCTTCCATAGATCTTACCGTTTTCTTCGTAAACTGGTAATTCCCCAGGTATGGTATCCATGTGCGATACTAATAACAATATAGGGGCTCCAGAACCCTTTTTAGCAATTAAATTACCTATTTGATCAAATCTGACTGGGATATTACTCTCTTTTAAAAAATTAGCTAAAAATTGAGAATATCGCGCCTCTTTACCAGATGGGCTGTAACATTTAATACAATTTAAGAGAAACTCCTTAGGATCTTTACTCATCTGTAATCACGGTGCCCGCATCATTTTCTAACACATCAAATACAGGTTTCTCTACTAATCCGGAGGAAATTACAACTTTTTTTAAACCTACTTTAATCGCTTCTAAGGCAGCATACGCTTTTTTTTTCATTCCCCCTTTTAAGGAATTTATTACATCCTCTAATTGAGAAGTTAAAATTTTCTTGATTATCGTATCTTTATTCTCAAAATCTTTATAAATGCCCTCGACATCAGTTAAACTAATTAATAAATCCGCATCTAACGCTTTAGCTACATAAGAAGCTGCTCTATCCCCGTCCACGTTTACTATAACGCCCTGTTCGCTTTTTCCGAGACATGCAATTACGGGAAGATATCCTTTTTCTGTTAAATAATCGATCACTTCAGAATTTACCTTCTTAACTTTACCGGAGAACTCTCCTCTTTTTATAATTCTTTTTCCGTTAATGAGGACCAAGATTTTATCTTTTCTTTCCGCTTCAATCACTCCTCCATCGATCCCGGTAAATCCAAACGCATTTACATGCTTTTTTTGGAACGCTTCAACTATTCTTTTATTGTTTATTCCTGCCAAAGACATTATAGCTGCTTCAATAGCCTCGTGGTCTGTATAACGCGTTGTAAATCCCGAGGGTGTTTTAAAATAATGTGGTTCTTTATTCATCCGATGTAAAATGTCGTTAATTTGAGGTCCTCCGCCATGTACTATTATTATTTTATACTTATTTTTATGTTGCTGTAAAATTTCTGTTATATCTTGTATAACATTCTCAAAATTTTTAGCTATAAGCGCTCCACCAATTTTAATAACAATTTTCATCGTGATGGGAAGTAATTTTTTAATTATAATTATTATAAATATGTTCTACTATCTTTTCGGCTACATTTATTTTTGTTGCTGTTGAAACTCCTCGAAATTGTGGTGTACCGTTAACTTCAATAACATACGGCTTATCATCTTCAATCATAATGTCAACTCCTACAATCTCACCTTTTACTGCTCGAATTGCCTTCCTGCACAAATCTCGGATAGGCTGTTCAATTTCAATGGGTTTAGCCTCACCACCTATCGCAACATTAGATCGAAACTCTTTTTCGGGTTTGAATCGTCCCATGGTCGCAACGCACTGATCTCCTATTACTAATACCCTAATATCCGTAGGAGAATTCTTATCTTTGCTCTTAATAAATTTTTGAAGATAGAAAATTTTTTGTATGACATCCCCTAAGTTTTCTCGACACTCCAAATTAGATGTTGCACTATTATAATTGTCTAATTTTGCAATTAAACGACCCCATGACCCAATAATTGGTTTTAAGACAGTAGGATAATTTAATTCCATTTCTATCGCCTCAATAGCAGAATCCTTTTTGAAAGCGACGCAAGTATCCGGAGTTGGAATGTCATTTTTAATTAATTCTAACGAAGTAAGCAATTTATTACCAGTTATTCTTAAGCAGTCAAAACTATTTATTATATTATATCCTTTACTTTCTAAAATCGCCGTAGAATACAATCCTCTAAAGAAACTTAAGGATCTTTCTAGAAATACGTCACATTCGAGATCTAAGTCCTTCTTATTTGATAATTTGAAATATATATTCTGATTATTTAACAATTCGTAGTTAATTTCTTTTTTTTCCAATATTTTTATTATTTCCTTAATCTCCCAAGTGATCCGGTTAAATAAAATTCCAACAAGCATGTGATCTTACCAAAGAATTGACCTTTTATAATAATATTTCTAAGTATCGTAAATTATTAAATTTTTTACAAAAAACTTAAATCTTTCTAATATTACATTCCAAATTATTTTTATATTCTCTTAACAATTAATAACTTAATAGCTGAAATCTTATCGTGATTTGGTAATGGGAGAGAAAAAAATCGGAGTAATTAGAATAGATTGGCTCAATAAGCAAATTGAATTTAGTCCAAATATTAAAATTAATTTTAAAAAATCCAATCCTATTGAAAAGACCAAGGATGTTGTCGAGACAATTATAAAATTTGAAATTGAAAATAACGAGTTAGATTTAGAAAAATATCAAAAATATATTTCTAATGAAGATAAATTAGTCTACGACGAACCTTTAAACATAGGTTCTCCTTGGTATTTAAGACTGCAAAGAGACGATGTAGAACAAATAAGCGGAGAAATCCCCTTTTCGTCCAGCTCAGGTGGTGTAACACCACTCACTCAACCCGAACAGAAAAAAGGCTCTTTTTTATCACCTCCCCCTAAGCTAGAAAAAAGTTCAGAAGCACAAGACCAACTTGAAGGAGATTTAGGAAAAGACGAGGCACAAATTAAATATTTTGAGTCTCAAATCACTTCAATTAACAATATTATACAGAATCTTGACAAGAAGTTTAGGATGGGGTCTATAAGTTTAGAGGAGTATTTGGAAAAAAAAAATTTTCTTACAGAAAAAATGGAGAGCATAGTAAGGAATTTAAAGAAATAAGTTATTTCAGTTAAGTTAACTATGGTTTTAGTAAAATTCTGGTCATTAATTTTTATTATTAGGGTTAATATGAAAAAGTTATTTATATTTAAGAATTTACTTGTATATAGTTAATAATATTATTTTGAAAGAAAATGACTTATAAACATCCTTCGAAAGACATCCTCGAGAGTAAAGGCACAATATTGAGAGGAAAAACCGTATGTATGTGTGTAACTGGCTCAGTAGCAGTAGTAACTGCTCCAATCATTGCCAGAGAGTTAATGAGATTTGGTGCTGAAGTGATATGCGTTATGACCAAAGCTGCTACAGAATTAGTAAGTCCCACATTAATGGAATGGGCGACGGGAAATTCTGTCATCACAAAATTAACTGGAGCTGTTGAACACGTCTATCTTGCTGGAGATAGACCAAGAGCCATTGGAAGAGCAGACTTAATTTTAGTTTGTCCAGCTACAGCAAACACAATCTCAAAAATTGCCTGTGGAATTGACGATACACCTGTAACAACCGTTGTAACAACAGCTTTTGGCTCTTCAACGCCTATTGTTATCGTTCCTGCGATGCACGAAAGTATGTACAGACATCCAATTTTAATGGTCAACGAAAAGAAATTAAAAAAATGTGGTGTCGATATTTTAGGTCCTCGAATCTCCGAAGGTAAGGCTAAGGTAGCCAAGATTGACGATATTATTGACAGAGTAATTGATTTATTAGTCTCTAAAAAAGATTTGGAAGGAATGAAAATATTAATCACTGCAGGACCAACGAGAGAATATATCGATGAAATTCGCTTCGTGTCAAATAATTCGTCAGGTCGTATGGGAATTGAAATAGCGAAGGAAGCAGCTGCTCGAGGAGCTGATGTACTATTAATTAATGGAAAGAGCACGGTAAAAGTGCCGGAGTATTTAAACATAATTGATGTGGTGTCAACGGAAGATTTCATAAGCACGGTTACGAGGGAATTAAAAGGAAGAGACTACGATTTTTTTATTTGTGCTGCAGCAATAAGCGATTATGCTCCCATTGAATGCGTTGAAGGAAAAATATCCTCAGATAGCGTTCAAGAACTTAAAGTGAATATGAAATTAACTCCAAAAATTATTGACGAAGCAAGAAATGTTAATGAAGAAACATTTATCGTAGCTTTTAAAGCAGAAACCAATGTTTCACGATCAGAACTCATTGACAGAGCTTATTCTCGACTTAAAAAATCAAAGGCAGATTTGATAGTTGCTAATGATGTAGGCAGAGGAGACATCGGTTTTGAGAGCAGAAATAACGAAGTGTACATTATAGATAAAGAAAAGCATGTCACACACGTGGAAAAACATTCAAAAAGATATATAGCTTCAAAGATCTTAGATACAACCTTAGAAAATTATCGAATTAGAAAAATGTAATTGTTGGTAACACTTATAATTAAAAACGATGACAATTTTCTCCTTTTTCTTACTATTTCGTAAGATTTAAGAAATTAACAAAAAGTTTAAATAACAAATCAATTTCTCTAAGTCTTGAAGTAAAAGGAAGTTTTTTGGAAATAGAATAAATGCCTATTAATGCTATACAAATAAACTAACCTTTTATAGTTAGATGAAAACATTTATCTTAATATAATATTTTTATAAATCTACTAAATAAATAAACGCGGTTCTGAAGTACAATTACAACACAAGAAGACGAAGGCAAGATTAAACAGGGCACAATAGCCCAGTTTATGAGAAAGAGAACTCAATTAGTCGGATTTGAATACGGCTATTGGAAGCATTCGGGGTTTTTCAGATCTCCTGAACCCGTGTAAACAATATGTAGCCGAATTCCTAGATAATTCTCTAGACGCGATTGAGTCTTTTCAATGGAATGAATTAAAAGAAGACGATTCTCAATTTAAATTCACTTTAGATCGCGAACTTAGTCTTGAAAATTTGTCATTATTAACTGGTGTAAAAGAAGAAGGAAAGTCCGAACCTTTAAACGAAGATGCGAAGCATACTTTAATGCAAGAAATAGGAATCGAATCTGTTGAAAAGGATGAAAACAATGTTGTAGAAGAAGATGTAGATCTTTCAATTGATCAAGGACAGATTACCAAAGAAGAAATCGAAGTCGAAGAGGAAGTAATGAATATAATAACCGATATGCAAAGCCTCACTAAGCCTGTAGAACCAATTATAGATGTTGAACCTATCGTGATTATCCGTTTGAGAGAGTCAGAGCCGGCTTCGTTTTTAACTTCTGAGATTTCTCAGAAAAATGTTATGTATTACACCTTCGAGATTCTAGATAACGGGACTGGGATGAGTAAAGTTGATCTTAAAAAATTTGGGAAGTATCTTGCATCCAGCAAAAGCATGCAGTTAAAACAAACTAGAGGAAGTCAAGGATTTGGAGCTCCAAGTGCTTTTAGTGATGCACAAAATACAACAGGTAGACCAGTTGTTGCGGTTTCTAGTACAGTAGATAATGTTTACGCTACGGTATCTGAATTTTTTACCACCTCTAAAAACGAAAAAAAGTATCTTATTCATCCAACTGATGTGGACAGTCCATTCCTCCACGGATCATACATCAAACTAAATTATTTGAATATAAAGTATGTGAGGGGATATGTCGACACATATATTCAAGAAACTGCTTTGATGAATCCGCATGTTACTATTGTTTTCATTGATCCTTATAACGAAGAGCATATTTATCCTAGAAAGGTTTCTAGCTTCCCTAGGGCACCAAAATACGCTTTACCACATCCCTCGTCTACTAATATTGGTGATCTACAAGACTTATTGTCAAAATCGGAAAATCTGACTCTTTCTGCGTTTTTACAAGAAAATTTTGTAAGAATTAGCAATAATGTTGCGAAAGAAATTATCGATTTAGCAGAACGGGATCTTCAAGACAAATTAAATCTCTTAATCCTCAGAAATGGTTTTTTAACATTATTAGAGAATAAAAAAGACGAGATTTATTTTGTAAAAAACGAGAAACGCGTGTATGGCCGTTCGAAAAAACCCCGAGATAAACTAATTATTTATGAAGTTAAAACAGACGAACTTAAAAATAGATATCACGAATTAGTTGACGAATATTATCATTTCATTAAAGAACACGAGAAAATTAATGATAAGATAAAGAAAAACAACACTCGAATTGAAAAAGCTGATACTAAAAAAGAACAAAAAAAGATTGAAAGAGAAAATAGAAAACTACTTAAAGATATTGACGGAATACGCAAAGAGAAAGACGAAATCAGATCAAAGCTTAATAAGCTTTTTGAAAACTCTGACGAAGGATTAGAAGAAGTAAAGAGAATGAAAAATAGAGAAGATTTGGAAGAATTGGTCGAAGAAGTGCAAATTTCAAAAACTAGACCAAGCGAATTAACTAACGATCAGTTTAACTCCCTCTTTTTAGCTTTTAAGTCAGTAAAATATATGTCTCCCCCTACTGATACCGTAGTACCCGTTGGAGAATCTGTTTTAGAAAACACACTAATAAAAGAATTGGGTTTAAAAATATCAGAAAATTTAGACGATTTTGACACCCCCGTAGATAATATAAGACAAGCAGACGAGATTCTAAAGCGCGTAAAAAGAAAAGAATTAATGCGATTGCAACCTAATTCTAAAAAAAAAGACCTAGCGGAGATTCCGGTACATCAAGAAGAAATCATAGAATTAAACTCAAAAATTTTATCAAATTTTCTTCCAAAGGTTGATCAATCCCCTCCGCAAGAACTTGTTAGTTTTACCAGCGAACTTATTAAGGTACCAGATAATTTAACCACAAGAAATTATTCCGCATTATTCGAATTTTTTTTACAGAACTATACAAGAGACGATGATTTTGTGGGTGCTGAAACTAGAGATCCCACTAGTGGTAAAGGACTTGCTTATGTAGTTGAAGCCGTGTTAGCTTATTCCAAAAGAATTGAAGTTCCAAAACGCTCTAGGGATGTTTTGTCTCGATTTGTTAATAGAACGCCTAAGTTGAGAGATAGTGCGGACTGCGCGATTACTAAGGCCGTTCAATCCGTTAATTGGAAAAATTATAAACTGGAAACATATGATAATAATTTACCTAAGGGACCAATAAAACTTCTTGTGAATGTATCGGGACCATTTGTCCATTTAATGTTTAAATCTCAGTCTAAAAATGCGTTAGCTGATAACGAAGAATTAATTAAGGAAATCAAATATTGTTTAGAGGCTATAGGGAGAAGACTAAGAGTCTATCTTAATAGAAGGATTAATTTAAGAAAAAAAGAAAAAAGAGCTAATTTAATCGAAAAATATATCCCCAAATTCGTTAGCAGCCTTTACAATATTGCCGAACAAGGCAGTAAATATAAGGACGAGGTATCTCCAAAAGAGTTAGAGGAATTAATGAGAGACTCTATTAGAGTAAGACCCGCCCAAGTAATCACAAAAAAGCCTAAGATTCAAAAAGAAACACCCGAGGTAAAAAAACCCGAGAAAACGGAGAAAGAAAAGAAAGAGATTGAACCTAAAAAGAAAAAAGAAGAAATAAAATCAAAAGTGGAAGAAACCCCGGAAGAGAAACCCGTTAAAGCGGGATCGAGTCCCCAAGCAGTCGAAGCAAAGTCTTCTGAAATACAAAATTTTAATAAATTAACGATTAAAGAGATAAAATCGTTTGCTAAGGATCGTAACATCTCTTTACCTTCGAGGGCGCGAAAATCAGAATTAATAAAGAAACTGCAGGAGGAATTAAGAGAAGCAAAAGAGATAAAAAAAGAAAAATCACCAGTTCAAAAAGTAGCTGCCCAAAAGCCATTAATACCCAAACAAGAACTAAAATCAAATTTTGTTCCAAAAACTAAATCTAAACCACGGCAAATGCCTCCTAAACCAAAACAGACCCAACTTCCGATAATCTCCACTGAGAGAATCTTAGGAGCGTTGAATAAAAAAGAATGGCAGAGTATTAAACACTTAATTTTTAAGTTAAGAATTAAAGATATGATGGATGCTAGATTCCTTCAAATAAAATTGAAGGAGTTAGAAAGGAAAGGAGAAGTAATTGTGGATCTTCAGAAAGGTAAGAAGTATTGGAAATTAGCCTAAAGATAATTAAATATAAACGGTGTTAATTTATTATGTCTAAAAATAAAACTAAAAAGAATTGGGATTTAAATGCAGCTAAAAGACTCTTCGAAGAATCCTTAAAACAAAAGTCTAAAGAAGAAAAACAGGAAATTGAACTTCCCGAAAATACGGTTCAAGTTGACGATTTAAATCGGAAGGAGGTTTTGAACCGGCTCTATAAATTAGTTGATTCTTTAATCGAAAAGATTAGATTAGACGGACGACCTACCATTGAATTACCGTCTAGAACAAGTTCAAACATAATATGGGACGAAGAAAACGATCTTTTGTTGCTAGGGGAACAAATTCTAAAAAAACAATTTCATTCACTCTCAAGCGTAGGAGATATGACTAGATTAATGAGAGTCCTAGAAATTGTTAATGAGCTCTTAAGAAAAGATTTGCATGCAACAAAAAGGGAAGTTTTTTATAACGATGTGAAACTCTTCCAGGAACAAAAAAACAGTGATAAGAGTATTGAAGATGTAGCGACAATGCTCTATAC
>WJKD01000859.1 GCA_014729315.1 Promethearchaeota archaeon
CATACTCGAACAGCACATACTGTCCATCCGGCGAGATCGAAGGCGTGGAATACTCCCCTTCGATACGGCGGTTTACCAGCGAGCGCGTCAGATCGAAAATCTCCCGGAAACCGCTGGCGTCGTGATACCAGATCGCCGACGGCGTATGGATCACGCTGAATCCACTGTCATGCTGCGCCACGGTTAACTGTGTTTTAGCGATAAAATACTCCCGCTGCTCCTTCTCCTGAAATTCCTGAGCAAACCGTTTTGCTGCGGAATAATCGTCGAAATACCCCACTTGCACCCGCAGCCAGCTTCCCCGGTCTTTGATCCAAGCCCGTTGCAGAAATACGAAATAATTTTGCTCTTTTAACTGATGATATGCCTCAAGCGCTTTTGCCGAATCCGCAATCGGAAACGACGCCACCTGCACCGTGTAATTTTCTGAATTCTCCGCCGGCTGGCACCAGGATTGATGTTGAAAAAAGAAAGTGAGTAACAGAATAGAAATGAATGAAGTCAAAAGATAGGATTTGTTCACGTGTTCGTTCCCGAATTAAATTACACATCCAGCGATGGCTCATCCCGGACAACCACCAGAATCCCGGCTTGCGGGACGATCAGGTACTTCTTGTTATCATACTCGATTTCCACTGCCTCCCGTCTCAGGAAAATCGCATAATCCCCCTCCTGCACCTGCAGCGGCACAAATTGCGGCTCCTTGTTCGGGTTCAGCCACGGCTCCGACGATTCGGTGTTCGGGATCATGTACCCCGGTCCCACCGTGACAACATACCCGCTCTGCACCTTTTCCTTTTCCGCGATCCCCTGCGGCAAATAAAGCCCGCTGTCCGTTTTATCTTTCCCGCTATCCGGCGCAATCAGCACGCGATCTCCGATAATAATCAGCTCTTTGCCTCCACGCATGATGGTGTCGCTCCTCGAAATAATTAGATTTCTTCTGACAGTTTCAGGAATTTATTGTAGGGAATTGCAATCAAACTCTCGGCATTGAATGCGCCATTGGACATGCTGATCATGGACACCTTTGCGGCAGAGGTTTCATCCGGAGCTTCGTAAATATCCAGAAAATCATATTTCCCCAACAATGCATAATGCGAAATGAAATTCACCTCCGGACATTTCTCCTTCACCTGTTCCAGCCACGCACGCCCCAACTGCGCCCGATCCTTCACCCGTTTCGAAACATCCGGCGCCAGCTTTGTCAGCAGGATATAGGTTTGCATATCACACCTCACTTTTTAATGTAAGTAATTTAGCGTTGCGGAATTTCTAACAAATATCAAAAAGAATAAAAATGCGCACAAAAAACTGAAAAAGTACTCATGAGGTATTTCGAAACGTTTGCAGATCATTTAAAAAAATATAACGAGCATTCGGGTAAATGTCAAGGGAAAAATTTGGGTGGGGGGGAATTAGAGGTTTTTCGGAGAGGAAATTGATAAGTTGTTCTTGGAGTGATATATTCTGTGTAGTCATCAGATTCATCTCTATTAATTAAAATGCATAAAATTATTTTTGTTGGATATCATTCTTTATCTTTTTTGATCGAATTATATAACTATGAAGAAGTCTGTTTAGTCTGTTCTTTGTTGTAACCAGCTCTCTTTTATAGCTTTGGGGATAATTGCTAAGAATTTTCATTAATTCATTATCACGATACAATTTATCAATTTCTTCATTACTAATAAATGCAGAGTGAGCTAAAATATTCCTTATTTTTCTTAATTTTTCCAGAGAGGATACTGCATTAGGTTGTGATTTCATTTTTGCAGGAAGTTTCATTCACCGCAGAATTTCAACTTTTTGGTAGAAACTCATTCGGTCAATTATCACATCTATAAATTCATTAAAACGATCCTGAGCAGCAAAATATCTTGTTAAAACAAGTTCAACATACCACTACAACTCAACAGTATCTCGGATTATTCTACCTGCGACTTCATCTGAAGATATAAGTAATCTAAGTTCTGATTTATTCATATTAGAATAATGTCATGTTAATGCAAGGATCAAGCAAAGCCTTGAGAGTAAAAAGGTAAACCTGTGAGACAAAATTATAAACAATCCGTAAAATGGAAACAACAAAATTAACGAAATCCCACATTAATTTGAAATAGGAAATTATAACTTATGGCATAGAAGAGTGTGCTGATCCCTGCAAAAAATAACAATGAAATTTGCAATTATTAGATGTTGACTATTATCTTTTTCAGCGATAGTCAGGATTGTCTTCGCTCATATTGTGATCACATGGCACTCTAGACGGCTCCCTAGTCTCGATCGCCGAATTTAGTCTATTTATCCTGTCCTTTGTAAGTAATTCTTTAAACTTTTGTAAAAGTAAATAGGATTCGTTATTAATCTTTAACTGTTCTTTCTGAATAGCTATTATTTTAATTGCAAGTCTTATGGCTTCATCAGAAGTCAATTGGCCATTATCCATTTTCATCAATTCATTTTCAATAGAAGTCATTTCATCATTAATTGGTGAAGTATTATCCGACATGACTTACTCCTATTTTAAAATTAGCGTAAAAATTATTCCAAGAAATAAGCTTAAAAA
>WJKD01000860.1 GCA_014729315.1 Promethearchaeota archaeon
GCTTTCACAGAATATGCTGATAGCAATATGTACAGAAAAAAATTGATTCAAAAGTATGAACCGGTTTAGAAATTAAAAAGGGTATCAATCGAAGGTTCGAACCGTGTGATGCGCGGCGGTAGCTGGAACAACAATGCCGAAAACTGCCGTTCAGCGAATCGTAACAGGAACAATCCTGAAAGGCGTAACAACGATATCGGCTTCCGCCTGGTGTTCGTCCCGCAGCTCACAGGTAAGTTGGATGACGACCTCTGAACAGATTGCTGCCCCACTCGCTGAAAAGCGATAAATAACGAAACAGGATGCACAGCGCTGGTAGGACGAATGGACGTTTGTTTCGAAGGCGCTGTGTGTTTATTAATTGAATTTTTTAAAAGGAAGGATTTTCATGATGGATGAAATTTTTAAACCCATTATCGTCCTGTTAATCAAACCTTTGTCTAATATTATTAAAGCTCTCGGAATCGGCAACGATGCAGCGAATGCAATTTCAGCATTTTTGCTCACTCTATTATTTTATCTTATTGTCGTTGGATTGAAAGCTCAGATTCGCAAGATTAAAAATATTAAAAGTGCCAGAGATTTAAAACCTGAATTTGATTATAAAACAATTAAGGGGTTTCGCGATATTTTTATTCCATCCAGATACGACCGAATTTCACCCAATAGATATGATAATCCAAGCGAGGCGCATAAACACAGTGAGCCACGCAAGCTCATTCCTTTCATGTTAAAAAAATCATTTAATGAACGCGTCGAAAATGAAAAATTCTATTTGATTCTTGGTGATTCAGGGATGGGGAAGACTGCGTTTATGGTTAATCTATATATAAAATTCCACTCATTTTTCAGACTCGGCAGAAATCAAAAAATGAAACTGTTTCGTTTCCAGCCTCCGGATATTGATAATCCTGAAGATATCATTAATAGAATCCAGAAAATCGATCGCGAGGAAGCAAAGAATACGATTTTATTGTTGGATGGATTGGATGAAGATCCCTACATTTTATCGAAAGATCCCAAAATATCAGATGAAGAAGCTTTTGTCAAAAGGTTGAATAAGATCGCAAGCAGCGCGAAGTATTTTTGCGACGTTGTCATCACCTGCCGTACGCAGTATTTTCCACAGGAGGAATTGCAAGACTATGTGCTCAATATTCGTAAGCCGGATAGCGGATTTTTCAAATTAAATAAATACTATCTTTTTCCCTTTTCCGACAAAGAGGTAAAAAAGTATTTACGAAAAAAATACAGTATTTTCAGGTTCTGGAATTGGTCTAAAAAGAAGCAAGCGAAATCTTTGGTCGATAATTCACATAAATTAATGTCCAGACCAATGTTACTTTCTTATCTGGACGATTTGGTAGTCGATGAAAATATAAAATATCAATTTGGCTACCAGATTTATGAAAAGCTTATCGAAAAATGGATAGACCGGGAAAGCCAGAAATGCAAAATGCCGGATGAACAAAAAATATTCAAAGATAATTTAAGGAAACTGGCTCATGAAACAGCGCGTGAGATGTATTTTAAATGGCAGTCCGATGGCGTATTGTATCTTTCAAAAAACGATACTGAAAACCTGACGAATAAGTATCATATTGAATTAACACCGGATGAGGTGAAAGGTAAATCATTGCTGACCTGTGATCCATTACGAAACTGGAAATTCGCCCACAAATCCATTCTCGAATATTTTCTGGCAAAAGAGTGTCTTAAGAATTTGGAGTTTGCTGTAAATTTCAATTTTACCGGTATGGATATGGCAAAACATTTTTATGGCGAAATGGCGCCCTTTTTTAATGCAACTAATTTTGTAAAAGTGAAAGGCGGTACTTTTAAAATGGGCGATGAACATGGAGATTTAAATGAAGTATGCAGACCAGTGCATGAAGTAATTATTGCTGACTTTTTCATAAGTAGAATTTTGGTGACACAAAAACAGTGGTTTGATCTTATGGGAAGCAATCCATCGAGATTTAAAAATGGCGATGATTATCCAGTGGAAAGAGTTAGCTGGGATGATGTGCAGGAATTCATCGAAAAACTTAATGAGAAAACAGGTTTGAAGTTTCGCTTACCCACTGAAGCAGAGTGGGAATACGCCTCTCGCGGTGGTCACAAAGCCCAGGTTGAAGATGGTATACATGTTGGAAAATTCAAATATGCCGGTAGCAATGAACTGGATGAAGTGGGGTGGTTCAATGAAAATTCTGGCGGAAAAACACATCCTGTCAGGCGTAAAAAACCGAATGAGCTGGGATTGTACGATATGAGCGGCAATGTCTGGGAGTGGTGCCAGGATTGGTATGATGATAATTTTTATAAAGAATGCCACAAAAAAGGCGTTGTGGAAAATCCAGTATGTACTAAAGAAGGTTCGAGCCGTGTGATGCGCGGCGGTAGCTGGTTCAGCTTTGCCGAGTTCTGCCGTTCAGCGAATCGTAGCAGGCCCTATCCTGTTGGGCGCAGCAATGTTATTGGCTTCCGCCTTGTGTTCGTCCCGCAGTCAGTTGAGTCGTCATCCGACTTACCTGTGAGCTAAA
>WJKD01000861.1 GCA_014729315.1 Promethearchaeota archaeon
GACGGAAGAGTATTCCTATAACAAGATGATTGCGGAGATCTTTACCAGTGCGGCACTAACAGACCCGATCTACCCTACTATAAAGCCCGAAGAGCTTCCATAAAAACCCTATTTATTCGCTCTTTAAGAAATACCAAATATCCTTCTCAGCCTCTAGACTTTTTCTATATTTTGAAAGAAAAGATTCTGGAGGAGAAATCTTGTCGGTCGGAAGATGTAAATATTTAAGGTTGGGCAATTCAAAGATGCCCTCGGGGACTGTTCGGAGAGGGTTGTAGCTTAAGTCAAGCTCTTCCAATTTTGAGAAATTTGTTATACCTTCGGGAACAGACTTCAATTGATTATGCTTTATATCTAATCGTTTTAGTTCCTTTAAATGTTTAACCGATTCGGGGAGATGTGTTATTTTATTAAAATCAAGACTTAAAGCTTTTAACCTCTTTAACTTTCCCAAGCTGTCGGGTAATTCCTTTAATTTATTATGGTTTAAATTCAAATTCGCTAACTGATTTAATTGCCCTAACTCATTCGAGATTCTTTCAAGGTTATTTTTTGAGAAGTTCAATATTTTTAACGATGTTAACTTGTACACTTGAGGAGGAATTTCGGAAAAAAGGTTGTGGCTTAAATGTAGACTTGCTAAGTTCTTCAGATTCTTAATGGCGTCGGGGAGTGTGCTTAAAAAATTCCCAGGTTTTTTTTTATCTCTGTTTTCATCTCCAAACCCGCTCAATAATAAAACCTCTAAGTTTTCTAAGTTGCCGATTGAATCCGGAAGAGAATGCAAGTTATTATTACGTAAATCCAAGATCCGTAGAGATTTAAGATTCCCGATTGAGTCGGGTAGATCTTTTAAGTTGTTATTATGAAGTTTTAATTTTTTAAGGTTAGCGAGCTCATCAATACGCTCGGGCAAGAACTCTATTTTGTTATCTCTTAAATATAATAATTCGAGATCTCTATACTTAAGTATTGCTCTGGGTAATTTTTTGATCTTCCCATTATATAGATTAAGAACTTTAACTCCGGAGGGATCGGACGCAGAAATAAACAGTTCAAGTTGCTTATCGGAAAACGCTCGTACAAGTTCTTGGGGAATTAAAATCTCCTCATCATTTTTCTCATAATAATTAGAAATTTCGATCATCCCCGTCTGTTGAAACATCGTCTTCATTTCCTCTTCGGTCAGAAATTCCAAATACCCTTCCTCGACCAGATAAATGATTACGGGCGGGTATACGCTGGTAAATCTTTTGTAGATCTCGTCCTTAAATTTTTGTTTTGCTTTACGGTCTCCCAATTTGGCTAACTCTTTTAATATCGGAAACGCCAACCTCATGTCCAAGAGTCTTGTGTTATACCCCGATTCCTCCCAGACTTGTATCGTACTGCAATGTGCCCAAAATTCTTCTTCTTGAGTAATGTCAATATTATAATCATACTCTTTCCCAGAATTAAAAAAATCCTCTTCCACTTCTTCTTGGGTAAGTCCATTCTTTTCCGCGAATTCAATGAGTTCATCCATAGAATTAATTTTTTCTAATTTTCTAACTTCGGGTCTTGGTATATTCATTACTAACATCTTACATTGCTGTAATACCTTCTCTCCTACGAGTATCTGGGTTTTCCCTTCCAATAACTTAAGAGAAAGATATTCATTGACATTATAAGTTAAATCGGGTTGCTCGTTCAATTCTTTATCCCATCTTAATTTGTTAATGGTTAATATAGTAACTTATATCAATATCAATATTAAAGTATTTATGGGTATTAATTTTTACATGAATCATGGCAATCTTCAAGAATATTAGAATTGTTTTCCGTTAAAACAATTGGAATAGAGAACTTTCTCGTGAATTTGGAAAAGTATTGGCTGAAGAAGTTAGAGATATAGATTAGCATATGATTTTAGGTCCTAGTGTGAATATCGATAGAACACCATTATATGGCAGAACATTTGAATTTTATTAGTTTTAGTGATAATAAAAAGGCGTTTTTATTTATTAATTTCCTTTATATATTATTAAATCTTAACCTCTAAAGTTTAGTTATATGGAAGATCCGAAAGAATACTTTTTATAGTATAAGACACGATTTTAAATTACTAATTATTTTTCTTTCTTTGCTGCTATGACGATTTTCATTATAAAAACTCTTCCAATAAGTTCGGAATGAATTAATGC
>WJKD01000862.1 GCA_014729315.1 Promethearchaeota archaeon
AATAATAACACAATTAACGATGTCGCACTTTATCTAGTGAAGGCTGAAATTATAAAAATACCAAATGCTTCGCCAACGCTTATATTTCAGAAAATATTAGAACCTAAACCAAAAGGAAAGAGTACAATCAGGCAAAGAACTCAATTAAGAGAAATTGAAAGAAAAAGAATAGAGTTCTGGGAAATACTTATCGAAAAAATATATAATTCTTTCCCTGAACACGCAAATATGATACCGCAGAAAAGCTCATGGATATTTCAACCAACTGAAAAAGAAGGAATGAGATATGCGTATGTCATTAAAAACGATTGGGCTTCCATAGAATTATATTTCGATCATCCAGATAAGCAGTTGAATGTGAAGAGATTTAAAGAATTGTATAAGAGAAAGGAAGAAATCGATAGGAAATTCAATGATATTTCGTGGAATCTTACTGACGAATTAGAATGGGATCTTAACGAGGAAAGAAGTCATCAAAGCATCCGATATCGAATTGACACCACAGGATTAAATGGAAGGGAAGTGTGGGATGATTTACAAATCAAAATGATTGATGCGATGAAGTGTTTAGTTGAATCGACAGAGCCATACATTACTTCTCTTCCGAATTAAAATTCTTCTACTTTAATTCAGTGATTGTGGATTGTATCGAAATGAAAAGAATTTTTATTTATTATTACAAATTTTGTTTTTGTCCTACTCTTTTTTTAGCAGCTACGAAATAATTATTGATTTAATGTTTATATTTCGAGAAAATTATTATAAATTAACTAGAAAATTTTAGTGTAGGATTCAAATGTCCAATTATTTAAAAGATTTCAAGAAAAAAAGACTTCGAAATTTCTTTCTTCATTTTGCAAGTAAAGAGGAGATGGGAGAAAAAGTTGTATAAAAAGAGAAAAAATTAGCAAGAGAAGGACTTCTCTATATTCAAATGAAGTTACCAATCAAAGATATTACCCCCGAATTAGAAGAAAGAATTAAGGAAGATATCCACCATAAATTTATCCATGCGGAAATTAGAGAAGCTACCGAAGAAGATCTTGAAAGTATTTTACTTATTTATAATAGATCGTGGCTAACTTCTCGTGAGCCCTTTTCAAGACTTTCCGTTGATTCTTTAAGAATCATATTCGAGGATCAAGACACTACAATGTTAATCGCAAAAATTTATGGTATGGACGCTGGATTTCTAATTACTGATTTTGAGGGGGAGAATAAGGAATACGGCGTTATTGCGGGTCTGGCAGTGTTGCCCAGATTTCAGCGGAAAGGAATCGGCAAGATTTTAGGAATGGCGGCTTGGAATTACTTTAAAGAAAGAGGAATTAAAGAGCTTCGTTGCGAAGTCTATGTGGATAATAAAGTATCTTATAATTTCATAAAATCACTAGGATTTAAAGAATTTGATAAAAAAAGATATAAAAAAGAAGATTTCCGGGGAGAAGAGACTTCTTGAGTAGTTTGTTTCAAAATTTCTAATTAACTTTTACGATTTATCTAAAGAGATAAAGTTTAAATTCCTTTCATCTCTGTTACTTTAATTATTATAGAAGGTGAAAAATGATATTATTTAGCGCTATTATAATATTAGCATGCTTTATTGGAGTAATAATTCTGATTATAACTGAAAGATTAAATAGAGCAATAGCAACCTTATCGGGAGCCATAATTACTTATCTTACATTGGTATTCCTTGAAGGTTTAGATTTTTCGGTCATAGTTAATCTTTTATTTGGCTCCCAAGAAGATGGTTACGTAAATTTACACTCCATAATCCTCATCTTCTCTATGATGATTGTAGTAATTATCGCTCACGAGGCGGGATTATTCCAATTTTTAGCTTTAAAACTAATACTACTCTCTAAGGGAAAACCCATTCCTCTTTTAATTATCAACTGTATTATTACTGTAATTGTTTCAGCAGTTTTGAATAATATATTAACTGTTATTATCCTCGTTCCTTTGACTATAACTATTTCTAGGATTATTAATGTTGATCCTACTCCATTTATTTTAACTCAAGCAGTCTTAGTAAATATTGGGGGAACTCTTTTTGCCTTTTCATCGATTCCAAATATTTTAATAGTTTCTTACGCAAAAATAACATTTTCTGAATTCTTTCTTAATGTGGGATTAATTTCTATAGTTGTTTTTATTTTTACTATTCCTTTCTTCGTCTTTTTATATAAGGACGAGATAAAAATTTCAGAGGGAAGTTCTAAAGTATTGATGGAGTTTAATGCGTGGAATCTTGTTCAAAATAAAACTCTTTTATACGAAAGTGTAATCTCGTTCTTCATTTTAATTACTTTATTCATGATTATTCCCCCATCTATAATTTCTCCTGACATAATTGCCTTAACAATCTCAGTAATTTTGGTCATCGTAAGTCGACTCAATCCTAAGGATATTATAGATAAAATCGATTATGAACTTATCATTTATCTATTAGGAATCTTTGTTATCGCAGGAGGATTAGAGATTGTAGGAATTACTAATTTACTGGGGAATTATATTTCAATCCTATCGGGCGATGATTTATTTACACATACAATTATAATATTATGGTTTTCGGCTTTTCTAAGTAGTTCAATCGATAATATCCCAATAACTAAAGTGTTGATTCCCGTTATAGGAGGTGCTTATAAGGATACCCCCTCTCAAAATAGTAAATTGATCTTTTATAGCCTTGCGATAGGAGCTAATTGGGGAGACAATCTTACACCTTTAGGAGATAATATACTAGTAATGAATATTGCCGAACAAAATAAAAGACCAATTAGTTTTAAGAAATTCTTCAAATTGGGTTTTATTACTACGATTTATCAGCTAAGCATAGTAACAATCATTTTTACATTGCTCTTTCATTGGTATTTTGGTCTTATGGTTATTTTAATAATATCATTTTTACTATTGATTACCGGTTTGATTTCGAAAAGCGGACCCCGGATCTTGAAAATAAAAATTAAAAATTCAATTCGAACAATTAGAGAAATTATTATAAGGTGATCGAGTGGTTCTAAGAAATATTAAAAAAATTCAAGATGCTCTTCCTGAAGTAATTCACATCGTAATGTTTTATGACAATGGGACGATATTCCAGAGTACGTTCAGCCAAGAAATAAATATCCCTAAGCTTGGAGAAAATATATCAGAATTAATTTTACACATTAGAAGAGTGTATGAGATATCTAATTTTAAATGGACGAACTATAAAGAATTAATATTTGAGACTGATGATATTTCAATTGCGATTCTCAAATTGGGGGAAGAAAGCAATCTTGCGTTGTTTTTTAAAAAAGAAGAAGGAGAGTTGGAGATTAGCCCTATTAAAAGATATATAGCAAGAATAGAGAATCTGATTGATATGGACAAGTCGGAGCTGATTCTCCAAGATCTGATTGCGAAAGAACAAGAAATACAAGCACTAAGAAATGATTTACAAAACAAGCAATTAGAAATTGAAAAATTACGAGATAATTACAAATCATTAGAAGCTGGAATGCAAAAAGAAGAAAAGAAATTATTAGATGATCTAGGTTCCCTCGAAACTGATTCTAGATCCTTGAAGCAAAAGATTAATGATCTAAAACAAATTTATGATAATTTAAAAGAAAAATTTAAAAAAGAATAGAAAGAAAATCAAACAAATATCCAATATAAAGTCTATTTCTTCTTTACTCTCTTCAGAAGATTCCATTTTGTTTTTTGGTTTTCTGGAAAATCTCCACCGCTAGCAGATTTTACTTGTTGTATGGATATAAAAGAATTTGGATTAAATTTTTTTATAATTTCCATTACTTCTTGTTTGTTTTTTCGCTTAACGATAATCTCCAATAATTTGACATCCCCTTTATTGCCCTCAGCCGTCATCATTGTTAACCCGTAACCTTGAGATTTTAAAGCTTTTTTCAATTCTGTAGCATCTTCATTAAATATTAAATGAAGGCTGATAAATCCAAGAGAAATTTTATTCTCAATGAATAAACCGATATAATTA
>WJKD01000863.1 GCA_014729315.1 Promethearchaeota archaeon
TACTATACTGCGTACTCCAATTAAATCAGGAGAAATTTTTTTAATTCTTTCAATGTGTTGAAAATTTAATCTTCCCGCGAGAGCGACTTCTAAATTAAGATCTCTTGAAAGAGATTTAAATTCAAGTAGATTGGTTACATCTAGAAAACTAAAAATATTTTTATCATCCTTTATGTAAGTATCAAGCATAGCGATATCCGCCCCTGATTCATTTGCAATTACTGGGATCTCCAAAAAATCAGGGGAACTATTCATTCGTGAATGATCTGCGTATCCCGCAACAACAACTTTTACCCCAGATTTAAAGCGTTTTACAGATTTGACTACCTTACTCATCAAATCCACGCCCTCTTCAACATTTTTAGGCCCCATTAATCCAACTTTAATAATGTCTGCGCCCGAATAGGCCGCGCCTAGTGCAGCTAATGCCGCAGAACCGGGTAAGTGCGGAAAGTCTCCAATAGCAGCACTTAAAAGCTGAGGGCTTTCGTTTGGAATTAATTTTTTCATTCCCCGTATAATCCAGGGAAAATTAGCCCCAAGAGAACCCTCTTTAGGATTTTTACAATCAACATAATCCACTCCTGATTCAATTACAACTTTCGCCTCATCTAAAGACTTAGGACTTACTAATAATTTAATTTTCTTTTGCATAATTAATATAAATTAATTTAGTTATGATTAAAAAATTTTTTTAGAGATAGTGGATAATTGGTTATTTCATTCATGATTTGTTAACAATTTTCGTAGGGGTAAAAAAATATTCACTAACGATACATATAGACTTAAAACAGAGCCTTATTAATTATTTTGATTGGATTTATCTAATTGGAAAAAATTAAATAGGTCTTAATCCATTAGAAACTTAAATATAAATATTAATAACTGCTTGATTAATATATGTCCCCAAAACAAGATACCAGATTCGATATTACAGAAGCGGTTTTTAAAGAACCAATTGACGTAATTAAGCAAATTTCTTCCAATTTAGAAGGAGATTTTAAGTATACCAAGGTAATTCAAACTTTCGTTATGGAAAATAGAAGATTAGATTTCATACTGACAAAAAATGGATCTGAATATTTTAAAGGCAAAATTGTATGGATTGGGAATAAAAAGGATGCAAGCCAAGGTACTTTGTTCTGTGTAGATAATGGTTCTGAATTAAAACAAATCAGCCCCACAGCTGAAAACACTGAGAGCGTAATATTAGATACCAAAAAGGATGTTATAAGGGTTAAAACAGATTCAAAATCGAAATGTGCGGTGTGTGGAAAAGATATAGAAATTTTTGACGAAGTTGCTGGTTGTCCTATATGTCATATAAAGGCACATAGAGAACATTTAGTAGAGTGGATAAACCGGAAAAATGCGTGTCCAGTCTGTAAGAAGTCTCTTTCGGTAAATTCTCGAGGGCAGATAATTATTGACTAATCTAAAACTATGGTCGAAAGAATTTCTATAATGTTTTTAAGTTTTCAATGTTAATTGTACCATCGTGGAGTGCCGTGGCAATTAATACTCCCGAGAATTTATTATCTTTAATTTTCATTAGGTCGTGGTAATTTCGTATCCCTCCTCCAATAATGACTTTTCCCGGAAAAGAATTTTGAATTTTCTTATATAATTTAGGAATTCCTCCCATTTTTTGGCCTACTCTATATAAATCTAACAAAATAATTTCTTTAACATTAAGCTCTTGAAGATAACTTAAAAATATTAGCGGATCTTTATTGCTCAGATTATTTATTTTTGAGATTAATCTTCCTTGAAACATATCAATACTAAGAATGATCTTATCAGCTCCGAAAAAGGAATTTGCCTTTTCAATCAAACTTATTTTATTCAATGTTTCGAGACCCAATATGAGTTTGTGGATTTTAAAATTTGAATAAAGTTCGAGATCGTTTATATTAGAAATTCCAGGATCAATTAATATTCGTATATTTTCTAATTTTTCAATTTTTTTTAATAAATCTAAATTTGGTTGGTTATTGATTATCTTATCTAAATCAGCGATATAGATCTCATCAAAATTATAAACTTTAGATAAACATTCTATTATCTCAAATGGCTTCACAGTATTAAAGAGATTTGATTTTAAAGGAAGATAAAGGTCCCGATTACCTTTCTTAGCATGGACAGCTATAGAATTCATGATATCTAAAACAGGGATTATTCGAAAATTAGTCATATTATAGTATTACATTACAAAAGAGATAATTCATATAATGATATTTTTTAAATAGAATCTTCTCTTAAAATCTTTAACCAAGACACTTAATTTTCTCTATATATTTAATATAAAAATTAAGAAAATAATTGCCCTTTAAAATTAATATAGCTAGAAATAACATTCATCCATTCAGAGGTTACATGGATAAAACCTCTTCAATAAAATACAAAAGCATATTAATCAATTGGTCATAATATTCAGCAAGAAGATTAATTGAAAAGTACATTCAAGATGTATAGAATTAGATTAGTTAATAGAGAAAAGGGACAGAGAATTTGGATATATTCTTTGGACACACCATATAATGAAGAGGGATAATTAATAAATCAAGCATTGTTAAGGTTTTAATATTCTAATTAATCAAGAATTAATGATATTTTAATTTAGTTTTTAAAGTATAATTTCTAACATTTATTAGAAATTTTTTTGAAAATTATACCGACTGTGAATTAAAATGAAAAGTAATAATTATATTGAGAAAATTATTGAAAAAACTGGTTTATCGAAAAAAGAAATTGAAAATATGGTTGAGGAAAAAAAACAAGAATTAAAAGGCTTAATATCGGAAGAAGGTGCTCTATTTATAATTGCTAAAGAGCTAGGGGTTGATGTGAAAGAAAATAACGAAAAGATATTGACTGACATTGACATAAAAGTGTCAGATATAAAACCAAATATGAAAAACATTACTTTAATTGGGAGAATTAAGGAGATATATAGAATTAATAAATTTAAAAGGAACGATGGATCGGAAGGACTTGTTGGATCATTTCTACTACATGATGAAACCGGAGATATTAGAGTGGTTTTATGGGACGAACAGACTAACATTCTCAATGAAAATAATTTCCAAATAAACGAATTAGTAAAAATTCTTAATGGATACGCTAAAGAAGGGAAAAGAGGAGGATTAGAAATGCATATTGGAAGGTATAGCAAAATGATTGTTGCTCCCGACGATGTTGATTATAAAAAATATCCAAAAATTAGTAAAAATTATATTGAAATAAAAGACATTTCTCTTTCTCAACCCTCAGTTTCAGTTAAAGGAAAAATAATCCGAATTTTTTCTCTAAATGAATTTGTAAGGAAAGACGGAAATGCTGGGAAAGTAAGATCTCTCGTCTTAATGGATAATACGGGATCTATCCGGATTACCTTTTGGAATGATATGACTCAAATATTGGATAGCTTTGAAGTAGGAGATTATGTATCAATAATTTCTTTAAATCCCAGATTAAATGAATATAATACTAAATCAATTGAATTGTATGGCAATCAGAACACTAAAATCGAAAAGCAGAAAGAAATTGAAGAGATAAGCGCGGAAATCATTAAAAAGATTGAAGCCTTACAGAATGAGAACAGAAAGCTAGTATCCTTTAAGGGAATAATTACATCGATAGATAATTTAAGAGAGATTAGTCTCAAGTCTGGAGATAATGTGTCCCTTCTTTCATTTAATGTAAGCGACGACACCGATTCAATAAAAGTAACATTATGGCGTGAAAATGCAGAGAAATTTTCTAAAAAATTATCTATCAACAAAGGTGTTTTTTTGAAAAATGTAATGGTCAGGTACAGCAAATTCTCCGGAAGAAACGAGATAACATATATTAGCGATTCTACCTTAGAAATAATCGAATTAGAATTTGAAAATCTAAAAGTAGCTAAACCTATAAAAGCAAAAGACAAGGCAAAATTTAGTAATAGCTACACAAGGATAAAAGATATTAACAGCGACGGAGTATACGAGATTAGGGGGATGATGATAAAAGAACTTAATAAAATTACATTATACGAAGCCTGCTCTAATTGTTTCAAAAAAATCGAAAACTGTAATTGTGATAATCAAGGTAAAACAGAACATAGAATGATATTAAATGTAATATTAGACGATGAGACGGGAACTATCAGAACCACATTTATTGGCAATACTGCAGAGAAATTTTTAGAAGAGAAAACTCATACGCTGCTACAACTTCAAGAAGAATCCAATCTTCAAGAATTTTTAGCTGAAAAATCAAAAAATCTTATTGGAAACGAGTTAATTATTAAAGGAAGAGCAAAATATAGTGATTTTTCAAATTCATACGAAATTGTTGTATATGATTTCAAATTTTTAGAGATTGACGAAGATTTGGAAAGATTAATTGAAGAGATTGGGATTTAAAATTTCATTTTAATTTGGAAAGATTTTTAATGAAGTCTATTGAGATTGTTGGATTAGGCGAAGTTGTCGTTGATTGGGTAACAGAAATACCTTATTTTCCCAGGCCCGATGAAAAGATTGACGCGATAAGCGAGAATTATTTTTCTGGAGGTGTAACTGCCAATTATGTAGTAGCAACTTCTAGACTCGGCGCAAAAAGTGGATTTATTGGCGCTGTGGGATCTGATAATCATGGTACTTTTTTAATTAACGATTTTAATAAAGAAAATGTAGATACAACTTGTACTATTGTCAAAAAGGATAAAAAGACACCGGTAAATTTTATATTCATTGCAAAAGGAGAGAAAACAATCATTCAATCAACTCTTATGAAGTCCACAAAATTATTATCTTCTGAATTAAACGAACAATATATCGCCTCTGCAAAACTTTTACATACTACTTTAATTCACCCAAAGCTTTCTATGACTGCTATAAATATGGCAAAAAAACACGATGTGAAAGTTAGTATAGACTTAGAAGCTCAGATTGCATATAGGGGATGGGAGAATCTTAAAGACGCCTTATTAAATTGCGATGTTTTAATTCCCAATAAAGAAGGAGCAAAACAGATTACGAATACAGATTCAGTTAAGGAAGCGGGTGAACTACTAGTTAAAAAAGGCATATCTCGGGTGATTATAACTATAGGAAAACAAGGAGCGCTGTTATTTACAAACAAAGAGAACACTTTAATTCCAGCATATCATGTTAGAAATGTTATCGATACTACAGGCGCAGGAGACGCGTTCAATGGAGCTTTTTCGGTCGGATATTGGATTAAAGGTTGGGGTATCGAGAAATCTTGTCGTTTCGCGAATGCTGCCGCCGCCCTTAAGGTTAAAAAGCTTGGTGCAAGAACGGGAATGGCAACTGAGAAAGATGTATTTAATTTTCTAGAAGATGTGAACGATCCCTATTTTTAATAAAATACTATTTTATTAGGGTAAAAATGAATTTTAATTGATTAAACAAATTGAATATTTATCGTGCGCATGAATAGCTTCTTCGATCCTCTGAGTAGCCTTTTTATCAGTAATATTGTTTAGATTATGATCAAATGGCCAAATTCCTATTAAAATGTCTCCTTGGTTTTTTACATTACCGAATAAATATCCTTCTTTTTTTCCTTTTAAAGATTTTAAAAGAATTATAAAATAATAGATATATTCATTTTAATAAGGTTGATCACCTAATCTTAAAACTTCTTTGATATTCCTAAAAATCAGAACATTAGAATTGTTTTCACTTAATTTTCTGAGGATTTGTTTCAAATTAGATTGAATTGATATTCTTTTTTTTGATTTTACGCTTTTAAAAGTTAAGGATAATTTACCATTTAACTCATCTCCATGTCCTTTCAAAAACACTTTGTATAGAAAATGATTCATATTAACTTAAGATTTAATAATCTAATTTGTTAAGTTTATTGAATAAGTCTAAGTATTTATAATTACTTTTTTATTGATTGATTGATGATGAGAGGTTAAATTCGGTAATAGAATAACATTTTATTTTAAAAATATATGCTTTCCAAAAAGATTTAAATTTTAAGACTTAGATCTAATTAATAAAAAAAAGCAAAAAAAACTATGCAGACATCGTGGATCTTTAAAGTTGTAATAGCTGGTGCAGGTGGAGTAGGTAAAACTGCGATGATTACGAGATATTGCACTGGAAAATTTGAGGAAGGTTATAAAATGACTATTGGCGCCGGATTTCATACCAAAACTGAGGTTCTTGATACTTGTGAGACGGTAAAAATGCAGCTCTGGGATTTTGCTGGAGAAAGGAGATTCCGTGAGCTATTACCAGATTACTGTAAAGGCGCTAGTGGTGCATTTATATGTTTTGATTTAACAGATTACGACACTTTCAGAGAAATCCCGGAATGGCTAAAGATAATTCGGCAGAAAGCGGGATTTATTCCTATTATAATTATGGGAATGAAATGGGATCTCCCCAACCACGAGGTAGATTTTGAATCGGCTTCAAGTTACGCAGAAAAAGCTAAATGTAATCAATGTATTTTTTGTTCCTCGAAAGACGACATTAATATTACTGAATCATTTCAAGCGATGGCGAAGTGGCTCATCTATTATGCTGCTGAGGCTGAAGATTGATTTTTTTATTATTTTGCTTAATTCTAATTTTATTTTACTAAAAAAAATATTGGCGCCTCCGGCATGGCTCGAACATGCGACCGCCCGGTTAACTTCCGTACTTGTTAGGAATCCTAACTCGTAAGCCGGGTGCTAAGGGCGGATGGGGGTTTTCCCCATTGCTCTACCTAACTGAGCTACGGAGGCATTTTTCTACTAACTTCATTAATTTTATGCTCCCGCCGGGATTCGAACCCGGGTCGCGGGGGTGAAAGCCCCGTATGCCTAACCTTACTCCTATCATTTTAAATAGGAATAGATTGGCCGGTCTACACTACGGGAGCAATATTTTAAAAAAATTAATTGGGATAGTAATAATTCTTAGAAAGGTATTAAATTAATATAGTAAGGTATATTTTTTAATTAACTTTCGATTTTAAATTTTTTTATATAATCCATGTGCTCTTTAATTTGAAGATAAAAAGGATTAAATAAAATCTTTTAGTTCTAGTATAAAGGGTTCCTAATCTTTTTTTGAGTTAAATATAAAGTGAATAATAGGTTGGATCTTATATGCGGGAAGGGAGATTTGAACTCCCGAACTCCTATGAGAATGGATTCTAAGTCCACCGCCTTTGACCAGACTTGGCAATTCCCGCATAAAAATTAAAAATGTGAATGATTAATAAAATTAAATACCGAAAAATTAATAATTTTTTAGGAAAAAATCTAAATTTAAATGTAAAGAATATTATAGAAAAATTATAATAAAAAAAAGAGTTAGAATTAAAGTAAAGAAATTAATTAAAATTAAAGCTTAGAATAATAATTCAGTTATATAAATGAGCGTAAGGGAATCCTTAATTAAACATCTAACTTCTATTCTACGGTCTTCCTCGGGAACATTATTAGTTACCTTATGTGACTACAATGGTCTTTCCATAGCCAAGATTGGAAGAAAAACCGATTTGGATTTAAATCCTAACCAGATTACTAGTTTGTCTTCGGCAGCTTTTTCGGCGAGCGCCGAAAATTGGGAGGATTTACAAATTAAAGATCAAGTAACATCTTTCATTTATTTTGATGAAGTATGTTTAATTACAATAAGAATTAACGAAACATTGCTGACTATCGTCCACGATTATCATATTGAGTGGCCATTAAATGCCGATAATATAGCAAGTGCTATGTACTACTTAAAGGAGAAGTTAAGCGAGTTTTTTGGAAATAAAATTGCGAATGAGCAACAACTTCAAGAATTCTCCAACAATATCCGGAGTGCGATATATTTGTTTAGTATGGGAAGTGATGTTTCATTTGCATCATATGCCCCGGAAGACAAACGTGAACAAAATGTCTTACCATATATAAGTAATATATTAGATTCGATCGAAAATCCAATATTTTATCGATATAGTCTGGTTAATCCTTCAGGTTTGACATTAGACGCAAGAGAAGTAAGTGAAAATAGTTTTCCTATTACGATAGAAGCATTCTCGGCAAATGCCAATGTTGCGTTCCAAAAAATGAAAGACGAGTCCGAGGGAAGTCCATTAGGAGAGGTATTATGCTATATTGCTATTTCAGGTCAGGATCCAGAAAATTATTTTGGAATCATTACATGTCCTTCTGGAAAATTAAAATTTTCAAAAATCGAACGTACTTCTAACATTGAAGATCTTTCATTTGCAGGTTTATTTACATTAGCTTATGGAGGAGTTCCCGTTATGGGTGAAACTCGAAATTTAGTTCATTCTATATTAGAAATTGTGGGATCTGACAAGATAACAGAAAATTTCATTGAAGCCGTAAACATTCTCACAAGTCAGAAATACGAATGAACTAAATTTTGAATAGAATATTCCTTCATAAGCTAAAAAATTTAAAGCACATTAAGTTAAATTCATAATGAGTAATTTAGAAAGAAAAAAGAATTGGCCAAAAATATATTGTCTCCATCTTAGAAATTGTGATCCAAGTAAATGTACCGCAATTCGTCTTCAAAAATTCTCAATTTTAAAAATCATTAAAAAAATTTCGGGAAGGCTCAAAAATGCAGTAGTACTTTATCCTCTATCTCATAATTTGTTAACTAAAAACGATCAAAACATCATTAAGAAACATGGAATAATAGTGATTGATTGTTCTTGGAAAAGAATTTTTGATGCGACGACTATTGATTTAAAAGGTTTTGTTAATGATAGAAAATTACCTCCCTTAAGGGCAGTAAATTCGATAAATTACGGAAAATGGGAAAAATTAAGTTCTGCAGAAGCTTTAGCAGCAGCTTTGTTTATAACAAATTATAAAGATTTTTCCAAATTCATTTTATCAAAATTTCCTTGGGGAGATGAATTTTTTAGAATAAACTTTTGAAGAGATTAAAAAAAATAAAAAAAACAAAAAAACTAATCCTCGCTTCCTCCCTTAGAAAGCCCAGACGACGCGATTACATCGTCGATTTTGAGGATCATTGACGCAACTTCAGTAGCTGATTGAATAGCTTGAGTCAGAATAGACAGAGGTTCGACTACACCTAGCGAATTCATATCAGACGGTTCTCCTTCGTCAATATTAATGCCGTACGAAGTTACTTCTTCGTTTTCATGTTTTGATCTTAATTCAACTATAAGATCAACGGGATTGTAGCCAGCGTTTTCGACCAATGTTTTTGGGATGATCTCTAGCGCATTTGCATATACTTCGATGGCTAATTGCTGTCTGCCCCCTATTGAACGAGCGTAGGTTCGAAGTCTTTTCGCTAATTCAACTTCAGAAGCACCCCCTCCTGGAAGAATCAAAGGCAATTCGACTGCAGCTTTAACAACGGATAATGCATCGTGAATCATACGCTCTGCTTCGTCAACAACATGCTCTATACCCGCTCTAATTAAAATGCTTACTGCTTTTGGATCAGCACATTCCGATACGAATATCATGTTATCGTCGCCGATTTTCTTTTCCTCTACTTTCCCTGCGTTTCCCATATCAGTGGCACTTATATCGAATAGATTGTTCACGATTTTAGCATTTGTCGCTCTCGCTAATTTTTCCATGTCAGAACGTTTCACTCTCCTAACGGTTAGAATACCGTCTTTTGCTAAGTAATTTTGAGCTTTATCATCGACGCCTTTTTGGCAAAAAACCACATTAGCACCGATTTCGTTTAATTTTGCAACTTTTTTTCTCAACATGTTAGATTCTTCTTCTAAAAACCGATTTATTTGGTCCGGGGTTTGAACTCTAATTTCTGCGTCAAACTCTGTCTTCTCAACTTCTAAGGAGGAACTAATTAAAGCAATATTAGCGTTTCTAATTACTTTAGGCATCATTGGATGGACAATTTCCTTATCTACGATCATACCATCTACGATGTTTGTGTCTAATAAGCTTTTCCCTTCTTTTTTAATTATCTGAATTTGATCTAAATCAATTATTTTGTTAGTTCCACGATCTTCCATGATTTGGGATATTGCGCTTACAGCAATGTCTGCAAAATGACTTTTAGCTCCCGCGATTAGTTTGCTATTCATTGATGTTCCAGCTATCTTTTTAAGAATTTCTTTATCATTAATATCAATTCGAGTAGCTAGTTCTTTTAAGATTTCCTTGGCTTTCACAAGAGCTTTTCTGTAGCCTCTAAAAATAATCGTTGGATGTACAGATTGTTCCATCAATTCTTCGGCGAGACTCAGTAATTCTCCAGCAATAATGACACTTGTAGTAGTTCCATCCCCTACCTTATCGTCTTGGGTTTTTGCAACTTCTACAATCATTTTGGCAGCAGGGTGTTCAACATCAATCGTATCTAAAATGGTTGCTCCGTCATTAGTGATAGTAACATCGCCTAAAGAGTCTACCAACATTTTATCCATCCCTTTCGGACCTAATGTTGTCCTTACGGCTTCTGCTACGGCTATTGCGGCAGCTATATTGTTTTTTTGTGCATCTTTTCCTCGTTTTCTTTCAGTCCCTTCCTTAAGGATAAGTATGGGGACTCCACTTAACTGAGCCATTTTAATTTCACTTTAAAATTTTTTTATTTTTCTGTTATTTATATAGATCTCTAAGTCATAAAATTAAAAAACTTTACGAATATTTAGTAAAACAATTTTAAAATGGAGATTTTGAATTTAA
>WJKD01000079.1 GCA_014729315.1 Promethearchaeota archaeon
ATATCCGTTATAGGAAAGATCTACAGAGTACACTCCTTGACCAGCAAAACTTACTTTCCACATCTCAACGCCGTTAAAATTGGTGGTATTTAATACCCAAAGTATCCCATCAAATGATTGAGTATCCTCAGTTCCTATTATTACATAATTTCCATCGTACGAGATAGTTTTTCAGAATTACAAAATAAAATCAAAATAGAGATTTTTAATATGGATAACTAATTGAGATACATAATCATTATTAATTTCTTTTTTACTAACTTTCATGAAAACTTCTGAAAAAATATTTTTCCTGTTAGTTGTTGTCGGAACTCTCTGCCACATTATTTTTCTACCTTTCTATCCCGATTCTATAACGCTTATTATGAATTGGATTAGTATACCTTTTTATAGTGTGCTTGGTTATCTCGGTTTGAAATTTTTCGAGCAAAAAGCAGGATTTCCCGACATGTTAGAAGAATCAATAACAAGAAAAGAACGCCTAGTATTTCCGATTATTTTAGGGATAATATTTGGTATAGGCGCTATAATTTTTGACGTTCTTAATCCATTTAAAGTACCTCGTTTACCATTTCCTATTTCCATACCTTACTGGATTTTTGTGGCTATCTTCGACGAGTTTTTCTGGCGTTTATTTCTACTTACTTTCTTGATTTGGTTATTTTCGTATAAAATACTAAAGGGAGAAAAGCATAACTTAGTTTTTTGGATTATTATTTTCGCAGAAGCGGGATTATATATGTTGCTACAGATAAGTATGTTCCTTCAATTTGTTGGTTCATTGACTCCCATCTTGATATTTCAGATTATAATTGTAAGCGGTGGGTTCGTTATCGTGGCTTGTTATTGTTATAAAAAGGGAGGATTTTTAGCAGTATTAACCTTGAGATTAACACAATATCTACTTTACCATATCATATATGGAGCATAAATGTATTGAACTTTTTTAAATTAGTTTAATTATTTATCTTATATTTATCTTAACTAATCCATATATCGAGAACTATATTCTTCGTTTACTTTAGCCTTCAATAATGAATTCTACTTTTAAATTATTAAAAAAAAGAAAAATTGGTTTGTATTTATTTATACCGCTTTTTCAAAATAAAGATCGAGATTATTCCAATAGAAGCTAAAATTAATATTAGATTGTAGCCTGGAACTGCGGGAGTCGCCGAATCATCGTCATCGTCGTCGTCTCCACTTATAGTTGGCGAGAGAGAAGGAGCTGGTTTAAGTGCCATATCGTAATAGTTATAATACGAAGAATCTTCTTCTGGCATGTAAATAGTGGATAAAGCTGAATAGACCCAAAAGTTTTCATCCGGCATTGCCATAGTTCCGTATCCCCCCACCAAGACTCCTAAGTCCGTATCAGTATTGTACTGTTCCAGCTCTGATTTAGGGATTCGTATCTCAAACATGCGATGATCAGTTTGATTGTGAGAACTATTACTAAATCCCCACGCAATTTCATAATTATTCAGCGAGGTGTAAGGATATTTCAAGCCTGTTGCTGGAATTTCTTGTGAATAGTTATAACCTAACATAAAATCAAATATTGTATATTTGGTTTTAAAAGGATCGTCGTGCTTAGAATAAATGCTAAACCTGATAATTCCGTTTTCGGTCATATTTCCAATTCCGTATTTAAATTCATCGTAATCAGAGGTGCTTTCGTTATTTAATTTTATAACTTGGTTGGGATCGTTTAGATTATACGTTGCGTTATCATACCAGACTGCCAGATTATGTTCTGAAATCGAAATATTATTTCTCGAGAGGATACGAAATTCTAATAACTGTATCTCTTGTATAAAAAGTTCTGGGAATAAATTAAACCATTTTTTTACATCAATCTCAAAATCAATCCAGGTTACATATTGACTTGTTTGATTCTCAACAGAAGTTATATTAAACGATCCGTCTGAAGGAGCGTCATTAAAATTAGTGTAATCGCCTTCGCTCGAACCTTTGACGACATTATATTCATTATCGCTATTAAAGTCTTCCCTGACTCCTCCAGCTGTGTAATCTTTAAAGAAACGGTATTCTTTATTTCTATCAACATCGTAAACTAACGATTCCATCCCGTTATTTCTAAAATCTTCCCATTCTGCTTCGCTTGAAAAGGTACTTTCATTCGTGTTCAAAAAAATACTTAACCATTCTCCTTCTTCATCATCAGTTTGATCGCTGCATAAATCGAGCCCGATGTAAAGATTATCAAAATCTTCAGCAAGATACATATAATTATATCCATTTACATCTCCGTTAGCCTCGTCTACAGTCAAGTTGAATTCGTCCTCGTATTGAGCAAGCGCCCACGCCGAATCGTTCAGAAATCCGTCAATCTCGAATATTTGAGAAATCTTAGGCTTATTCTCAGAGGTTTCTTGCGGTTTTTTGTAAATATTTTTAGTGATTGTATCGCAATTCCAACTCATTATTGTTGTATTGATAAGTAAAAAAGAAATGAATAGTGCGATACCAATTTTTTTCAAATAAAATAACCCCTTGTTATAGATTTAAACTTGTATCTATAAATACATATTAACACTTAAGACTTTACTCGTAAGTTCTACAAATTTGTCGGCTGATAGGATAATATTTTTGATTATGTATAAAAATAAATAAAAAACTTAATGATATGTTAGAGTAATATATGTAACAGATGGATAGAATAGATCCTTCCTTTGAGATCGACGGGATTGGTCGAGTGATCTGCAAGAACCATACTAAATACCTGCAATTTATAGATCCGGACAAGGATTATTTTCAAGACTTATACATGGAAAAAAAACTTACTTGTTTAGAATGCGGTCATTACGAAATTGACAATTGTTATTTCTCAAAATCCAGAATTGATACGATCGAACAGCAAAGAGAGAAACGCAAGCGATATAGGTGTAGAACATGCGGTAAGAAAATCGATCGCATGCTTTCCATTATCTATAAACTGTTTTGTAAGGAGTTTTACGATATTGAAATTCCTTTAATATGCTGCGAATGCTACGAGAAGATTGAAGCTAAGGAATTTAAACGATATTCGAAGCTTAAACTCGATGTCTTTCTGTTAAACATTGTTGCGTGTATATATTTGTTGGGCTTATATTTCTATTTTATTGTCGTGCTCAATCTGCCTTTAATCGTCTACCTTGCCATATTGTTACCTGTTTCCATAGCGTTGATCCTCTTAACTTTATACATCGTATACTTAAGTGCTAAAAGGATTAGATATGCGTTAAAAGGATTGAAGTATTACAAAAAGTATTTTCAGGATCAAGAAAAAAAGAAAGTATGAATCTTAACCGAGATTTCCCGCCCATCCCCGAACTTCCTTTCTCATTAGCTCTTGAGAGGAGATTATATTTTCCAGCTCGCTCTTAGATTTATCTTTCAAATCGGCAATAAAGGGAACGAATTCATAGTAAATAAAGTGCGATTTGCATTCTTTTGAGATTAAATCCTCGGGGATCTTCTTCGGATCATCAGAAAAACTCGGATAAGTTTTTTCCCATTCTTCCAAGAAATTATTAATCTTGTTTTTATTTTCAAAGATGGGCAAAGCCCCTAAATTATTTGGAGTCGTTACTGCTACATTTGCTCTCTTAAGTGAAAAACGATTTCCATTAAACGAAACTGCAATTCCCCCCTCGTCTTTCAATCTCTGGAGCATGTTAATATCAGTTATCGAATCGCCTAAAGCAATCATATCTATAATAGGGACATCGGTTCTATTTGATATGTCTTCAACAGCTAGCTCCTTTCTCCTTCCTCCTCGAACTTTGACCTGGTTCATAACTTTTATATAGTCTGATTCTGAATTCTCTCGTTTCCAGAAGTACTTGTTTATGTCGTCAATAACGATGTCGAGATTTTTATCACTTTCCAGATATTTTTCAAAAATAGATCCAACCAGAACATCAATGGAAGCTCCAATATCGGTGAGCCCCTTTTTTAATTCGTCTATATGCAAATTTGTACAATAAACATGATCTTGAGGGATGTTTAGTTCTTTTGTAACATTATAAGCAAATTGGGTATAACTGGTTGAAATTACATACACATCCCAATCTTTATGTAGTAGAGCCATTAATTCTTTGGAACCAGGTAGCAGTCCAAGATTACTTCTTGCTAATTCTATTAACTCTCTATCTGAAAAATAGGCTACGTAAAGCGGTGCCATCAAGCGAAGTGTGTCTCCGGGTTGATATTCGGGAATTCCTATTCTTTCTTTTATACCTGGCGTATCAATAAGGTAATCGTCGTAATTGGAAATCATGGTAAAGAACTCGCCCATATCGTACTTTTGCAAGTCCAAAACTTTTTCGCTCAATAATCTTCCGATCTCCGCAGCAAAATCTAACACGCTAATAGGACCTTCTAAATCCCAACAGCAAACTTTCTTTTTTTTAGTCAAATTAAATAATCCTTCCTTCTTTTTAAGTGGCTTTTTAGATTAAAAACAGAACTATATCGTTAAATAATATTGTTATTAAGTACTTATTATACAGAAAGAAAATATATAGCAAGCTAAGATGGAAATATATTTACATTTTCAAATGGAAAATATCCGATACCGATTTGTTCCTTTCTTTTTCTATTATTTCTCTCCAGTTTGGTAAAATTTTGTCGAATGCTTTTTCAGCTAAATCTTTAAGATCTTGATCTTCTGAATTGAGGAATCTACTTATTGGAGTTAATGCCCTCTTATCTTGAAGTTCCATGAGGCTTTCTATCATATAAGTAATCTTAAATTTATCCAGAGGTTCCTTTTTTATTTCTTTTTCTAGCCTTTCGATGATACGAATCGTAGCCCTTGGATCACCAATCTTTCCGAGCGCTTCAATAATTCTATTCACGACAGAGGGATCCTCTTCCTTCTGAAGTGCCCTACAAAGCAAGTTAGTTGCTCGTGCGTCTTTTAAATGTCCTAATTGTAGCGCAGCTTCGGCACGTAAATGCCAATCCTCTTCATGAAACAATTCTTTGATGTATTGATTCATTTTCTTATTCGTAGTCTTATGATCCATAACAAATAATGTGTAGATGCGATTAAATTATAAGCTAATGATTATAAAATATAAAATCAAGGTTTAAACTCGTATTTTATAAGAACAAAAAGAAAGAGAGAATAAAATAGACTTATAGATGATTTTATTGTTCCTTCAGTAAGGAATTCATATGATCAATTCTTTTTTGAAGTAAATTTTTTGTTCCCACATCCTTTCGATGGAACAATTTCCCTTCGACACATTCCACACCTTGCTCAGCAATTCTTTCGGCGTTTTCCAAAGTATCTGCTACGCCTAATATACCCATCGCCCTTGACGTTGTCGTATAAATATCTGAACCTTCTCTATAAACCGAAGCGTAATAAAATTTAGCACCGACATTGTTCAATTTCTCCTTATCGATTATCACTTGCTGGTCCTTTCTCGGTGATATCGGATATCCTTCAGGGGCTAAATATTTACATACAGTTGCTTTTTTTTCAAAGCTCACATCTTCTGAAAGATTCCCGTTAATTATTCCCCAACAAATGTCTACAAAACTAGTATTTAAGATAGGTAAGATATTCATTGCCTCGGGATCTCCAAGGCGTGCGTTAAACTCTATAAGCTTGATTCCGTCAGCACATTTCATGAATTGTCCGTAAAGAAATCCTTTGTATTCCGTCCCAGTTTCCTTCTTGATAGCTTCGACTACTTTTCGCATGTCGCGAAGAGATGTCTCTACATCTTTGTCGTCAATAAATGGCATCAAATGATCTTCCATTGAATAAGAACCCATTCCACCGGTATTCGGTCCCTCATCGTCTTCGTACGCCCGTTTGTGATCCTGTACTAAGGGAGTTCCCACTACATTCTTCCCGTCAACAAATGTTTGTAATGTAAATTCTTCCCCGTCAGCTTTCTCTTCAATCAAAAAGCGATCACCTCTCGAGATAAGTTCTTTGCAGTAATCAAGAATGTCGGATTTTGAGAATAAATGATCCCCATAGACTTTAACCCCCTTGCCACCGGTTAATCCATCAGGCTTTACGACTACGCGCTCTTCTCCCATTTCGTTAATATATTCTTCTAACCCTTCTATCGAGCGGAATTTTTTACTTTTCAAATTAGATTCAATGTTATATTTTTCGAGCAATTCTCTCATAAATACTTTTGAACCCTCAATTTGAGCAGCTTCTATTCCTGGTCCAACGCAAGGTATATTGCTCCTTTCTAAAGCATCTACAATACCAACTGTTAGAGGTGCTTCTGGACCAATAACGGCAAAATCTATACCTCTTTCTTTACAAAAGCCGATAATTTTTTTAAAGTCAGTTTCCGAATCAACTTTTATTCTTCCCTCACTGAGATCTTCTAATCCTGCGTTCTTAAAACTCATATAAGCGTATAATCTCGCACCACTTTTTACCAAAGCTTCGCCGATAACGTGTTCACGAGCCCCATGTCCCACAACAAGACAATTTACCATTTTTATTCAACTAAATTGGTCATTCTCAATTAATTTTCTATAAATATCTATAACCTTTTATGAATCATAAATGGTTTTAACATTATTTATTAATCGACAATTAGCAAGTATGCTCACTAAATTTTTTATTTAAATATTACCAGATTATGGCCATTTTCATAAGTAAAGATGATATAATTTCATTAAGCAAGCAAGCAATCTATTCAAAAATAAGGATATCAGCAAGTCTACGGTTTCTATCTCCGTAATTTTTATCTATAAAAACCACCAAACAATGTGGTTCATTACCTTTTTCGTCAGTGTGGATATAACAGAGTGGTATTTTAGGAAGATGAGACTCTTTAATGCGTTTTTGAATTTTTTCAGGCACTTGAATTTGGAGGGTTTTCCTACAAATATCGCAGAGAACAAAAATCGTTCTAATTTTATAGTTAGCTTTTTCTAATTTTTCCGCATCATTGAGAGAAGATAAATTCATTAGCACATCTGTTGCTTTAGGGAAATATACATTGAATTGATGGTCAATTTCAAAGATGATACAATGAATTTCGTGAGTTTCTTTATTTTGGTGGAGATATGCGATTAAAATTTCTCGAGAATCAATATTCTGCACCTTTTTGATGGGTATTGGAATCACTTTATTTTTGTTGCACTGTTCACATTTTACCAGAATCGGGTGATATTTGTTAAGATCTAATTGTTTGACGCTTTCCAGTTGTTCCTTAGATAGTTCTGTCTCGTCAAATTGAATCTGGGACTTTTTATTAGGGGGAGGAATTGGAGGAATAAATAGCTCATCCTCTTTTTCAATCTGATTACTATTTTTTTTCTCGTTGACGATAATCACTCAACCCATAGAGGATAATTAAAAACTGATAATTCTGTCGATGCTTAAATTGCTTTTTTGTTTAACAATGGATTAATCGTAATACAACTATATTAATTTTTTGACGCTAATAATATTTAATAATCAACAAAATAACGCGTTTCAAAACAAAATTTAGTGAAAATTTGCTATGTCTATGAGCTATAAAAAATATTTTTTTAATCAATTTTTCATATTTTTAAAGCGACGACTTCAAAATTATTTATTCTTATAAAAATTTTAAAAATAAACATGAAAGACGCAATAA
>WJKD01000864.1 GCA_014729315.1 Promethearchaeota archaeon
ATAAGGGCTTTTTTCTTCAAATTTTCCCTTTCTCATCGCAATTTCGTACTCATGTGCCAATTTCTCAGCTTCATCAACGATGTCAGCTATTTGTTTTCCAAATTCCTCTTCTTCGAATTGTTTATGATATTTTTCTTCTACAGCCTTTAACTTATCTATATCTTCTTGAGGAGTAATGTTATTCGCTTTGATACTTTCTTCGTATTCTTTTTGTTTTTGAATCTTTTTAGTTTCTATTTCCCGTAATCGCTTATCTTGTTTCAATTTTCCTTGGATAATATTAATTTGATCAGTATAAACTGAAGCTTGCTCGTTCCAACCTCTTTTGAGTAATTTTTCTTTAACGGTTTCGTAAATTTCTAAGATTTCGGTATATGGTTCTTTTACCTTGAATAGTCTTTTATTTTTAATTGATTTTTTTTTTTCGATCTCGTAGTTATATTCCATCTTTTGAGCTTTATCTACCATTTTCGTGATTTCATTTTGAAAGATTTCGTCTTCTATTTCTCTTTTATATCTTTCCTCAACCGTCTTAATTGTTTCCGTTGTTTTATCTAACTCTTGGGGTTGTTCTGGTGGAATATCTTCCTTTATTAAGCTTTCTTTCTCGAATTCCATCTTATATTCCTCAGTTTCGAAAGACTCTTCTTTTATATTTTCCAAAGACTCGGGAGCTTTTTTCTGCTGTGCTTCAATTGATTTTTTTTCTAATTTACTTTCAGAATCTCTTTTTTCTTTTAATTCGCTTATTTTTGATTTAACATTATTTAAAACATTTTTGTAGTGTATCTTCTCAAATAGGCGCGCCGCTTGTTCGTATACTTTAATCGCGTCTTCAATATTACTTGATTTTTCTAATTCAATTCCTTGATCGATTAGTTCATAGGCCCTGTTAACTTCGGATTCGGCAATATCGGTCTTTTCTTCTAATTCTGTATATCTTTCGGTTTCTTCAGTTTCTTCTCTTTCTCTAATCTCTTTTGGTTCCCTCAGGATTTCGCCTTCTTTTTTGTCTTCGCTTACTATAAGTTCTTTTTTCTTTTGCTCCTCTGTTGCTAATTTTGGTTCACTCCTTATATCCTCCTCAGCTCTTTTTTCAACTTTTTCCTCTATTCTCATTTTTTTCGGCGGCCCCTTTTTAGGAATAGAACTTGGAGTTTCTTGTGAACCTTTTTGTTGTTGAAGAATATATACTTCTGATAATTTTTTTCTAACTTCATCAGCCTTTAATTCATCGTTTATCTGAACTAAAAGAGCTATTGCTTTACGTAATAAACTAATAGATTCGTTATACATTCCCTTATCGATCAATGTGACAGCCATTTGCTCTAATTCAATTGCGTCCTTTCTAAAAATCTGGTTTTCATTGTCTATCTTTTCCGTCACATTCTCTTGAGGATTTTGATTACTGTCTTCTTTCTTAGAATTTTCATTATTGGAGGAGTTTAAGTTATCTTCGTTCATTTCTTATACCTAAATTCCGATAATTAATATTAAATGGTAAGTTTAGTATAACAGCTAAGTCTACCTATTAATATTTAATTATTCTTTATTTATTTATCGACTCATTTCTGTTGAATAGGTTAATAAATAGTAATTTAATAATATCTTATTGCTATTCAAAGAAAAATCTAGACCATTAGGTATATATATCTTTACTTTTTTAGATAAAAATATAGTTTTAAAAATGTCAACTTATTTTGCTTCTAATCGGATTAAGACCTACAATCTCTGCTCTTATTTTTATTTGAAACTGTTTAGGATGATATAATATATTAAATAGATTTAAATGCTTATTTTTTTTTTATTTAAACGAATTCCTCAAATCTCTTATTTATAAAAGCGTCACAAATCTTTTCTCCATCTTCGGTTAATTGCCAACCTTCTGCTGTTCTCTTAATTAATAACAAACTTTCTATATTTGTTAAAATTTTAGTCAATTCTTGATCGTTTTTATCAATATTAAAATCTAATTTCAAACTTAGCTTGATTTGGTCAATTGGAACGGGATTGTTTAGTTCATCTTCCATGACCCCAATCGCTGCGACAACTTGGTGATCTTCTGTGATAACATCTTCCATCTCTTCTGATAATTCGTCAAGTAACCATGGATTCTCCTCTAACATTGATTTAATTTCTACTTCGTTTCCAGATTTAAAGATCTCATCGAATTTTTCTCTAATTTTTTTTTTTTTGCGGCCCATTTCTTCACCTTAAATTAATTTAAAACAAAAAAATTTCAGACTATTATTTAATATTTTAATCTATTAAAAATATATGACTCAGAATTTTATAAATAATTCGACTAGAGAATTTCCACTAAAAAGTCTAATCTGGGGCAAATATGTGATATTATCTCGTTTATACTAATTTTTAAAAAGGTAATAAAATAAGATTTTGTGTTTCTTATAATTCAGAGACGAATTTTCCGACTTCGTCTTTAGAACACATTTTAAACCGATTTTCTTCAGATTTTCTTATGTAAGCCATACGAATATTCTCTTTCGTAATATCCTCGTCGCTTGATTCCTTGATTGAGTTTAAGGCTAATTTTATGAGTTCTTCAAAGGACATATTCGTCTTATAGTTATTAGCTATAAATTCACGAGCTTGGGCTTCTCCACTTCCAAGGGCATACGCTTTATACGGACGATAGATTCCACTCGGAGATGTTGTATAAATTTGCGTTCCAAGCGAGTCGATACCAATAAAAAACAGAGAGCATCCAAAGGGTCTTATCCCTCCGTATTGAGTATACATTTGTTTTAAATCAGCAATTGTCTTCACGAGCATATTTAATTTTACGGGCTCGTCGTATGTCAATCGAAACGATTGAGCTTGCACTCGAGCGTAATTTATTAAGGCTCTGGAATCTGCGTGAAGACCTGATATCGCTACGCCAATATGACCATCAATCTGAAATATTTTGTCTATTGAATCGGGATCCATTAATTTTGTAGGGATTTTAATTTGAGCCGCGAGACATACATCTTCTTCTGATTTTATCGCAACCGCAAGCGTACCTCTACGAACTGCTTCTAAAGCGTATTCTACTTGATACAATCGCCCCTCAGGGCTAAAAACCGTTAAAGCACGATCGTATTTAACTTGACCACCGCCACCAAACATAGACATCTTCTCTAATTTTTTAGGATTAATTTAATTAAAACTTTAATATAAAGAAATCTACTAATCAATTTTAATTTATTGTTTATAATCAATTGATTGATTATCTACTTAAAAAATAAGGATAACAGAAAAATCTTAGATTAGATTTTATTAGAAGCTTTCAAGATTGCTTTAACCACGTCTTCAAATACAATATCTATTTTTATTCCTTCCTTAGCGCTGGTCTCGTAATATCCGACAGCATTCAATTCGTCTTTAAGGGAGTTTCCTTCTTGTTTGCTAATTTCTCTATTTTCGGAGGCAAGATCTAATTTGTTGCCAACTAAGGCGCTTACTTTTTCACCTACAACTTTTTCCACTTCTTCTCTCCAACTAGGTAAATTAGCAAAAGAACTTCGCCTGGTTAAATCAAATACATAAATTATTGCTGTGGCGCCACGGTAAAAGGGAGGTCTTACAAAAGAGAAATGCTTTTGACCAGCAAGGTCCCAGATTTGGAGCTTAATTTGATAATTTGGATATTCGGGAAATTCTAAGCTTTTAGTTGAAAAATTTGAACCGATTGTCATCAAATAATTTTCTTTAAATGTATTTTCGGTATAACGAAGAACCATTGAAGTCTTCCCTACGCCACCATCCCCGACGATACATACTTTGTATATAAAATTTTTTGTTGCGCTAATCTGTATTTTCACCGTTTACATATAGGATTCCTTACATTTTTATATTAACTCAACCTTTTAAGATCGAATCGATATCTCGATTTAATTATTAATATTAATTGTATGTTAAATATACTCTTAAAATAAAACTTATATTTAATATATTTTCGTTTTCCTAAAAAATCGGTTTAGGAAATTTCCTTCTTTATATATAAAGAATTTGATTCATGTAGCTTTTAACCTTTCACTTTATTTAATTGGTAAAATTATAACCGAAAAGTCCGTTGAATTCTTGAAATAGGGAATAAGAACCTTAAATATGAACTTTTACTTTTAGTTTTTGTTAAAAGACTCTCAATAGTCTTTCTTATAAAGATTTACACGAATATTAAAATTCAATAAACACGTATAAATTATAAGAGTTATTAGAATCAAATAAAATAGTAAACAAATTTTCAAGAACACACTTAATAGGAGATATAGAATTAATGGACGCGCAAGAAGAGAAAATCGACAAATTAGCGGACATTATTGTCGATTCGTGCAACATCGTAATATTAACTGGTGCGGGAATCAGTACCGAATCCGGTATCCCAGATTTTAGAAGCCCCAATACGGGGTTGTGGACAAAAGTGAGTCCGGACGAATTTGCTTCAATTCATTCATACGTCTCAGATACTGGAAAAAACCTTAAATTTATGTTGGATATGGGGGTCACCATCTTTAAAGCTAAACCGAATAAAGGACATAAGGCAATCACCCGTCTTCAAAAAATGGGTAAACTAGAATATGTTTTAACTCAAAACATTGATCAACTTCATCAAAGGGCTCGAACTGATAATGTAATTGAATTACATGGAAATGTGAATGAAGCGAAATGCCTCAGATGCGGCAAAATTTACCCGATCACTGTTATGATAAATCAAATATTAGGTGGGGATTATTCTCCCTCCTGTGAAGAGTGTAGAGGACTTCTAAAACCGAACGCA
>WJKD01000865.1 GCA_014729315.1 Promethearchaeota archaeon
CAAAACCGCAGAGTTATCTAGAATCGAAGAAGAAGACATTTCTAAAGAAGAAAAAGAAATTTCAGATAAGGAGAAAGAATTAAAAAAAAAAGAACTTCAACTGAAGAAAAAGAAATTAGAAATTGAAGAAAAGGAAAAGGAACTAGAGGAAAAAGAGATAAAAGAGAAGGAGAAGGCATTAAGACTTAAAGAAGAGTTATTAGAACAAGAAAAAGAGTTAGCAAGAGTAGAAGTGGAGTTAAAACAAAAAGATTTAGAAGAAAAACGAAGACAAATATTAGAGAAAGAAAGGATGCGTGTTCAAGAAAAAATGAAAGAACTAGAGAAACAAGAAGCCCAAAATGAAGAATATGAAGATAAATAATCGAATAAATGTTTAAAAATTAATTTTTAAGCAATATTTGGTTATCTATCGAGCGATTATTGATATTCAATAGGTTTTGAATGTAATCGTTTTACTAATTTTCTTACGTGTTCTACTCGAGTACTCTCAGGAGGTAAATTCTTTTGAATCTCTTTGGCAAAGTTGTATGCCATTTGAATGTAATTTAAGTCTTCTAAAAATTCAACTATTTGAATTTTGTAATCAATATTTTTCACTCCTTGTCCATATTCTAATAATTTTTCTTTAAGAAGTAGATCAATCTTTTCTGAACGTTCAAAATCTCTAGTTTTTGAAACTAATTGTTTAAAACTATTCATTACATTATATACTTCTGCTTCACTATATTCATCTATACTTTTCAACACATAAAAGAGATAAAGCTGAGCCTCGTCTAATTTTTTGAGTTTTAAACAAACCTCGACGAGCTCAAGTAACGAAGATTCATATAAAAATTTACTTTTAATATTAGGTATCAATTTTTCAAACATCCATTCTATTAAGTATGGTTGGTTAAAATATTCAATAACATCAACTAGAAATTTGACGACGGAGAAATAGAGTTTCGCATTTTCTGTTTTAGTTGATGTAAGAAAGGAAATCAAGCTATATTTAACCCTACCCATAGCATCTTCGAGATCAGGGGGATCTTGGGCAAATTTATGAAACGCAGATTCTAAAATTGGTTTAACTTTTTGTTGGTTTTCAAAATCGTATACAAAATATTTAGACCAGTTCGGTTCGGGTCCCTTTGAAGTTTTAGCTTTTTTGGGTGATTTGGATTTTCTCTTTTCAGATGTTGGCTTTTTTTTAGATTTTGAACTTTCTGATAATTGCTTTGCTTGTTCTTCGGTTAAGAATTCTAAGACGATCTTATTCTTTTCGCTAGGAACAACCATACGAAAGAAATAGTCTTTATCCTCATCAAATAATTCATCACGAAGACTTTTAGGAAAAGTGACGCCAGTTTTGGTTTTTTTTACTATGTCTTCAAAAAATACGGAGCCCTCTTCTGAGTTTTGTTCTCTCTCCATAATTAATAGAAATTGTTTAATTTAAATAAAATTTTATGCGGAATGTTTATAGAAATCAATAATAGTAAATTGAAGTTAGCCGGTGATATTAACTAACTCTACACCTCTAACTACGAAATTTTTATCAACATAACATACTATTGCGTGTCCCGAATGGTTATATACAATAGGTACAGGAAAGGATGTTGCCGTATTAATCACACTTTTTTTTATAAACAAGGGTAGTGTTTTATTACAACCCCTACAGAAGACGCTTACTTTCTTAATTAAATCCAGTTCTTTAAAATTTTCAAACATCTCTTCAACTTCACTTTTAAAAGCCTTGAAAATTGCCGCATTAGTGTTTCCATACGAAAGGATCGTATTCACATCGTAAATTTCGTTAAATCTTTGGTCTAAATATTCAAGCATAGCTTCCAATATTTGATATTGGATTTCCTTTGAAGCCCCCGCAGTATATATTAAGTTATTTTTCCGAATATAAACAATCTTCATGTTTCCTTTATTGATATGAAAAAAAATATCGTTAATCTCATTTTTTTTTACTATATTTAAGTCTAATAAAAAGCTTTTGAACGATCTCGGAGGTTTCCAATCGAATAAGCTTAAATCATCGCTAGCGATATTAATAAAATGAATTTTGTTATCTTGAGGGTCAAACATAATTATGAGGATGATTTTGAATAGTTTTAATATTGTTTTATACTAGTTATGAAGGTTTATAAAAACCCCGCTCGTTATATCCCGTTAAAATAATAAATTTTTGATGTTTATAATACCTTATTGATTGATTATCTATTTTTTATTACTTTACATAAATCATAAACTTAAGATTTATAAATAATACTTTAAAAATAATACCTTCAATCTTCGTGTTTTGACTAGTTAACGTCCCAAAATCTGATTATTTCTAAATTCGTTATTATATCTCGGTGTAAGACGCAATTATCTACTGAGAAACCAGGCGTCTTGCAAATAAACTTTTCTTCATTAAAATTTACGGGTTTATTATTTAAATCGGAAATAATCCCACCAGCTTCGCTTACGAGTAGATCACCAGGAGCATAATCCCAAGTATAAGAATGATCCATATCTACAGGTTTTACATAGAGATCTGCGATACCTGTCGCAACCATACAGAACTTTAGCATGCTATCGATTCGAACAAACTTTTTTATATTTGCCACTTGGGCGAATTTTGAAACCCATTCTTTGTCGAAATGGAGCGATCTAACGAGAGTTGCTTCCTCAAGGGAGTTCTGATCGCTCACTTTTATCGGTATGAACTCTTTTCCTTCGTAAGAGACTTTTGCCCCATTTCCCTTTTCTGCGGTAAAAGTAGTGAATCCCTTGTCTAAAAATTTAGGTGCGGTAATTACTGAAATTTTTCGATCTGATCCTTCCATTAAAGATATTCCTACAGCGTAATATAAATCTTCCTGAAATCCTTTTGTCCCATCGATTGGGTCGATCGTCCATTTTCTATTGACTTGTTTTCCATTATAATTTAGAATTTCTTTAAGATTGAAAGAATTATTTAAGTTTAATTCCTCAAAACTCCTTTTTATTAGTTTTTCAGCCTGATTACTAAGATAAGTACTATCCTCTTCAGAAATAATTTGATCGTCAGGAAAGTGAGTTTTTAAATTAGATACAATGTAGATTTGGGCTGCTAAATCAGCAAGCGTGACTGGAGTATCGTCGACTTTTTTAAAAGATTCAAATCCAACTGCTTTAAACCATTCCGTAATGCGAAGAGCAGTTTTAGAGATCTCTATAGCAAATTCTAATTCTTTACTATATTTTGACATCTTAAATAATCTAATTTTTAACGTGATTAGAGAAAACTTAAATCTCTAAAAAACACATTCAATATATTTTATATATAAAGTATTAATCTAAAGCCTTTTCGGGAATAAAATATCAGTTTAAATTATTAATTTATTTCCAATTTCATTAACTAATCATAATGTACTAATTTATAACGCGTGAGAAAATTATGAATAAAAAAAAAATTTCCGAAGCTCTCGAGAAGTTTGAAGAAACGCACATTAATGAATCTTTTCGGA
>WJKD01000866.1 GCA_014729315.1 Promethearchaeota archaeon
ATCTACAATTCTTTCATAAAGAATAAAACATTTCTAATTTTTTCCTATATAATGCAACAAAGTAAAACTTACGTTAATTCTCTGGACAAATTATTTTATCCTAAACATATCGCGTTTATAGGAGCTTCGGAAAAATCGGCATTCGGTTCCATGATGTATCTCTCTGCGTTTAAAGAGTCAAAGTGGAACGAAACATTCTATCCCGTAAATCCAAAGCGAGAGAGAGTCTTAGATTGGAAATGCTATCCCTCTGTAAAAGACATTCCCTATCCCGTTGATACTGCCTATATTTCAGTAAAGACGCACATTATTCCGCAAGTTATAGAGGAATGTGTAGAAAAAGAAGTTAACTGGGTTATTGTTTTTGCCTCTGGCTTCTCAGAAACTGGAGATCCCGAGAGAAAAAGATTAGAAAAACGCCTTCAAGAAATAGTAAAGAGCACTAACACTCGATTAATCGGTCCAAATTGTTTAGGACCTTACAACGCAGAAAATGGAATGGCATTTACATTTGCTGCAAAATTGGGAAAAGTAGGTACTGTTTCGTTTATGTCTCAATCCGGCGGTCATTTAAGTCAGTTGTTGGATATTGGATTTAAGCGCGATATACGATTTAGATACGGAATCTCGTTTGGAAATCAAATCGATCTTAACTGCGTTGATTTTCTGCGGCATTTTCGTAAAGATCCCGAAACTAAAGTAATTGCGGCCTATTTAGAATCGTTTGGGTCAGGGAGCGGACACAAATTCGTGGAAGAACTAAAAATAACAACTCCCGTTAAACCCGTTATTCTGTGGAAAGGCGGATACACCGAAGACGGTTCTCGTGCAGCGTTCTCCCATACTGGAGCGTTAGCTTCTGATTTCAAATTATGGGAGGCCATGGCAAAGCAAACGGGAGCAACCTTGGTAAAAGATAACGAAGAATTCTGGAATACCATAAAGACTTTTGAATTATTATATCCTGATAAATTACCCGAGGGTCAGAATGTTGGCATCATTACTCCTGGAGGAGGAAGTTCGGTAAATATGACTGATCTCTTTGCAGACCATGGTCTCAGAGTCCCTCATGTTACTGAAGAGTCACAATTTAAGTTAAGTAAAATCTTACCAAAAGAAAACGTTAATATAAAGAATCCAATTGACCTAGGTGCTTCGGGATTCGTTGTGAAGATATTTCTGGAATGTATTGATGTTATCATGAACGATCCCAATTTAGATATGATTGTAATACCTCTGTGGCCTCATCACATGTTCGGACATGTGTTTAAGCGAATGATCAAACTCCAAGAATCGAGTTCCAAGCCTTTTGCGTACTGTCCTCCAAGTATCGCTGATTCCATAGACCTTGCCCAGAAATTCAAAAAAGTTAAGAAGATTTTTCATAAAACGCGTTCGCTATATTTTCTCTCTTTAAGAGACGCAGCAAACAGTTTATCGCATTTGTGGAACTACAAACAATTTCTTGACGTTCATTAAATTTCCATTAAAATAAAAAATACCTTACTTTTTTGTACTTTTAGTTATTTTTATTTTTAGTAACATCACCACTATAATAAGTAAATCAAAATGAGCAGCGTAAAATTTGAAAAGATATGTGAAAATGTGTTCTTATTTAGAGACGCCGTAAATGTATATGTCGTTAAAAAAGGGGATGAAGCGGTCCTTATTGATTTTGGCTCGGGAGAGGTTTTGAATTGCATAAAAGATTTAGGCATTAACCACATAGAATATATCTTACATACACATTATCATCGAGATCAATGCTATGGAGATAAAATAGCTCTAGAAGAGGGAATAAAAATTGCCGCACCCTATAAAGAAAGAAAACTATTCACCTCGGCGGAAAATTTTTGGAAAAAAAGAACCTATTACAATATTTATTATTTCAAGCCGACCTTTTTCGTATCTACTTATAACATACCCCTTGCGTTAACTCTTAAGAAAGGTGATATTTTTGAATGGGAATCGTATAATTTTGAGATTATTCGCACCCCTGGGCACACATCTGAATCAATATCTTATTTTCTCAATGTTGATAATAAGAATTTAATCTTTTCGGGCGATTTAATCCATTCGGGAGGGAGAGTCATTACTTATTACGATCTGGAATATTTATATAATGATAATGGAGAAGGAGGAATTAAACGGTCTCTTGAGTCATTCGAATCTTTGATGGAGCATAATCCAGATATTCTCTTGCCTTCTCACGGTGATATTATTTACAAGCCTAAAAAAGACATTGAAAATTTAAAACAAAAATTTGAGCGCGCTAGATTAGTATTTTGCTCGAGATACTCGGGAATTGATTATATGTCGACCGAATTGCAGGAAAAGGCAATACCTGGGGTAGATATGGAAAATGAATTTCCTCATTTGTTCCATCAAGGGACTTGTCCACCCTTTGTACTTAAGGGAAAAGAAAATAACGCACTTTTGATAGACTTCGCTGGAGACGACGAACAAGGATATTCTCTGCCTAAATTCGAAAAGATCTTAAGGGAATTGAATGTTGAAAAAATTGATATAGTAATTCCTACACATTATCACGATGATCATGTGTCAGGAATTCCTTTAATACAAGAAAAATATAATGCGAGGGTCTACGCTCTGCAGAATATGGTAGATGTCTTGGAAAATCCTACTCATTATCGACTAGGCTGTCTTACGGATATATCAATTAAAGTAGATAAAGTTTTAGAGGATGGAGAAAGATTCAAATGGGATGAATATAATTTTCAAGTTTTTCATTTTCCAGGGCAAACTGAATATCACATGGGTTTATTCGGAAATATTGATGGCAGGGAGGTGTTTTTTACAGGAGATACTATAACGGAAAGAACGCTTGTAGATCGAGATACTAATATCAACGGATTAAATTTTTGCAAACTTGGAGATAATGTGGGTTTTATGAAGTGCGCAGAACTTTTGTTAAAATGCCGACCCGATTATTTAGCTATTAGTCATTACGGCATAATAAAGGTGGACGACAAGTTATTAAAAAAATATAAAAAAATTGTTTCTGAATACGAACATACTATTGAAAGCATAGCCGCTCAAGATAATCCCAATTTCGCCCTCGATCCGAATTGGATTTGCTTTAAACCTATTAGAATTATTACGATGCCCGGTAATACTTTTGAAACAAACTTATTAATTCGTAATTACGCTGATACCCAATCAGAATTAGAATTTCGCTTAAATATACCTGAGGCTTGGAGTGCTAATCCTCTATCTGGTTCTCTGAAACTTAAAGAAAATACCATTCAAAATATTCCAATAAAAATAACTATTCCCAAAGACGAAAATCGCTCTGGAAGGACGATTATAACTGCGAACATAATTTGGAGGGGAAGAAACCTGGGTCCCTTACCCGACTTAATGGTCGATCACGGATTCTCTCCTCCCAAAGAGTGGCGTGCATGGGATCCCATAGAAAGTATCAATCATTTATTATGGACTATTAAACAGATGAAACAGATGAAGGGATATTTTCGCTAGGTCGGTTGTGGAATAGTCTGCGGTAAGGAAAAATAAAAAGTACATCCTTTATTTTCACCTTCAGATTCAACCCATATTCTTCCTCCATGTAATTCAACTATTTTTTTAGAGATATAAAGTCCTAAACCTGACCCTTCCGATAAAATGTCAAATCCTTTATTGTATCTTTCTACTTTACCAAATCGCTTAAAGATTTTTTGTTGTTGTTCTTCAGTTAATCCAATTCCATTGTCTTCTACCCATACTATAACAGAATTGCCTTTAATCTTAGTACTTATTGATATCCTTCCACCACGAGGAGTGTATTTAATTGCATTAGAGATTAAGTTGCAAATAATCTGCCTTATTTGTTTCTCATCATAAAACAATATGAGTTCATCGGGCAAATTTAACAAGAATTTGTGATTTCTTAATTTTATTAATCCTTCCATTTCTTTAACACTTTTTTCAATGGTATCAATAAGATCGTGCTCCTCTTTTTTAACATCTACTTTACTAGATTCTAATTTCGCAGCATCTAATATGTCGTTTACTAAACTCTCAAGTCTATTAGAAGCATTGTTTATTTCATCTACAATTTCTTGAACATCAATATCTAATTTACTATGATACTTTTCTCGGAGCAAAAGAGAAAAACCTTTAATTGAAACTAACGGAGTCTTTAACTCGTGTGAGGTCCTATTTAATAATTCTGATTTCAATTCGTTTAGGTTTCTAAGCTCTTGCTCAATTTGTTTCTGGTCGGTGATATCTCTCGTAATCAGTAAAACAGAATCTACTTTTCCTTTTATCGTAATAGGGGCGATTCTGGAAGAATACCAACGTCTTGGGGTCTTTGGTCCCTTTGCTTCTGTTTCATAGCTAGTAGGATCACCCGTTTTAAACACATTTTTAATGGACTTATCAACTAATGATTTATATTTAGGAGGAACATAATCTGTAGCATGAGTTCCAATAATTTCGTCGATCTTATGTAATTCAGGAATTTTATTAATATATTCAATTAAACCTTTTCTATTAATTCTTAAAATTATATCTGGAGCTTGATCTATGAGCATCTTAAATTTAGCCTCGCTCTTTTTTAATTCCGTATTTGTTTTTTGAAAATAAGCCAAAATTATTGAAATCGCTATGAAGATTTCAAGGACTATCTCTAAAAGGTATCCAAAAATTATTTGTGTTGAATAAATTCTAAAGTATAAAAAATAAATTTTATGAATTCCCCATAATACGAATCCGATTCCTGTAAATTTTTTGCTCACTCCAGTTAATTGACTAGTTTTCAAAAAAGTAAGACCGCAATAAAGATATAAACCCGCAAGAAAAATAAAAATGGGTATAGCTAAAATAAAAAGACTTTCTCTCAAAGGCAGGAGTAGGAAATGAACAACGAGAATACCAAAACCACTCCATAATGTTCCTGAGATAGGTATGAGAAACCATCTGCTAGAGGGATTTTTATCCAAAAACTCGTTAATCCCCTTAAATAAGAAAAACCCACTCCATATTAACGAAACTTGGTTAAAAAAAAAAAGTAAAAGCGATCGTGGTGAGAAGGACAAAAATATAGCTAAAATATAACGAATGAGATATAAAGACCAACAAATAGTCCAAGATAAAAAAAACCGATTTTTGTATTCAAAATATAGTATAGAATTTACTAATATAAGAATGGATGTGGATTTTAATATGATTAGTAGTACGGTTAGAAGTTCTGCCATTAGGCATTTTTCTCTTTCTTTTTTGAGATATATTTTTCAATACGATCTTACAATTTCTACAGGCAACTCATAAATCTTTAAAAATGTCTTTAAAAAACTTTATTTTTACACTATTATTATTAGTGTCTTTATATTAAAATGGTAGTATTCGAAGATTTAATTCAAATCTTTAAAAATATCCTTATCCCTCGGTAATTAATTAAATTTCTTTAGCTCATAACTTAAATTGGAAGAATTTTTTAAAGAGATTTAGAGAAATGATAACTTTTGTCTTTTTTTTCAGCAAATTGTCTTGCCTCTAATTCTTGTCTTACATCCCGTTTTACAACTTTTTTAAAGTGAATTAAATTGTGAAATAATTTTAAAAGATCAAAGAATTAACATTTATTAAAAAAAGGACTTAATTTGATTTTTATATAATCAAAAAAATTGGAAGTACTAATAATATAGTATCGATTCCAAGGCTAAATAAAATTAAAAACATTATTTTACTTCTAAGAGTATTATCTGCTCAATTTAAAATGAGTAAAAAGCTTTTAAACAAGGAAGAACTGGAGATTTTTGAAATCACTAAAGAATATTTACAAAAACAGCCTATAAGTAGGATAGTAGAGCTGGTAAGGTTTATTGATAATCGTCTTAAATTTAATCCTAATTTTAATCGAAATAAAGTAGAAAAGATTGTAAAATCGCTAATTAAAAAAAACATCATTTTAATTGGTACTACGCTAACTAAGGATGATATATTGAGTGTACAGACTAGAAAAATTATTTTTGAACATGTAAAACAGAATCCGGGAATTAATATTAATGAAATAAAAAATGAATTTAATTTAGGAAGTAACCAGGTCCTTTGGCACTTAAAAATGTTGGAGGACTTCCAATACATAAAAACTGTGAAAATTGGAAATCAAAAGGCGCTTTTTGATGTAAATTTTAATGATGACCGTTGTCATATCACTTTTCATCTAAGAAACGATAAAATTCAAGACATCGTGAATTTATTAAGAAGTAGCAACGAACCGCTCAGACCAACTAATATATCAGATACGTTAAGTATCCATTACAATACAACAAAAAAATATTTGAATATTCTTTTAGAATTTCAAATCATCGTGAAGGTTAATGGAAATAAAAAAAAGAGATATATTATTAATCCAGAACCAAATTATATTATGGAGAAATTGATATGAAAAGTATTGAGATGTATATAAAACTTAATCTAAGGATGAAAATATAAATAATTACAAAAAACTCAAGGTTATTCCAATGGGATTTAAAACAAGCTCGATATGTGAATACGATAAAGTGACCATTTTAATGGAAAATATGACGATAAGCGTGTATCAGGAATTAGAAGACGAAATTTCTTACCAAGTTAAAAATTTGTTGAAAAAGCACTCTAACTTATCGGTAAAAAAAATCATTAGGAAAATCTATAAAAAGATTGGGAAAACTTATTATGTCGATAAAGCGC
>WJKD01000867.1 GCA_014729315.1 Promethearchaeota archaeon
AAGTCCCTCCTTTTATGACCTATAGCCAATGGGTAAACACCTTACTCGAAATCCTAACCGTATCATTTTATATGTGGCAGCCTTTTAGAGAAATATTGCTAAATGCCCTTAACGAGATCTATTTAATAAACGGATGGACAGAAAATAGGAGGGGTTTAACACCAACTCTACGAGAATTCATTAAATACGCGAAGTTAAGAATAGATTGCTTAAGCTACGAAGAGAGAACGAGATCTCACTATAAGGGAGTAATCGATGCCCGCTTTAATTCTCTATTAACCGGGTCTCGAGCAATTACATTTGACGTAAATTATTCCCATCCAACATTTGAAGATTTAATAAAAGAGCCAACTGTAATTGAACTTGATGGGATAAATAATGACGACGAGAGATCGTTAATCTTTAACTTTCTCATGAAAAAATTATATCTCTATCAACAAAATTCGGGTTTGACTAAAAATTTAAGACATCTGACCGTAATCGAAGAGGCGCATAGACTAATTTCGAAGCAAGTGCATTCAACTTCCTCTTCCGAGCATACGATAAAGCTTAAGGCGCAAGATGCCTTTAGCGATTTCCTATCTGAAGTGAGGGCTTATGGAGAAGGTGTAATATTGTCAGAACAAAAGCCAAACGAACTAATAAGCGCTGCAATTACGAATACACAACATAAGATAGTCCATCTAATTCCTACGAAAGCTCAATTAATGATTTTTGCCGATTCTTTAAATTTAAATAGTCAAAATGCGTCGATTATCACCCGGTTAAAACCCGGAGAGGCGATCGTGAAAAACGAACAGATTGATAAACCCTTTTTAATTCAAGTGGACTTACTTAAGGATAAGGAGTGGGGTATTGAAGCGCCATTTTCTGACGAACAAATAAGAACCCTATTAAAGCCGAACGCTTCTTTGCGATTAGGACGAATTAGTTCCGAAGTTAAATACAACGAGAAAGAAAATTGTCATGTCTTTATTGTAAATAAGCTATTTTGTAGGGACAAAAATACTAAAAGAATTTTTAGCTATCCTAAGAAAAGTGTTTGTTTTCAATTTTCTAATTTCTCATCTCTGTTCTCCTCTCACCTCGAAAAGCTGTTCTCCTCTCATTCCTTCTGTCCGAGATGTTTAAAACTAATTAAAAAAGATGGTCAATGCAACTGGTGTGGTGTCACGACTATAAAATTTAAAGATATTAAGTTCCCTCAATTTGATAAGACCATCTCAAAGAAAGTCATCAACAGACGAGCGAAATTAGCCTCATTTTATTTAAAACACGAAGAAATTGCTCACTCGGGAACTTCTTTTTCCTTTAAAACAAAAATAGTACCATTGAAGAAGGCTATAGATGATATGATTGAGGAGCTCAAATTTGAGTAGTTCTTCGATGATATAAGCCCTTATTAAACGAGAGGATAACTAAGCCATAATTTCCATTTAAATCTGAAATGTGAAAGCGAAACACTATCTTAATTGATAATTAATACTATTAATTATAAAATAAATTATAAAATAATAAAGAATTCTAAAAGAAGGATTATTTAAGAGCTAGACTAATTTCAAAATTGAAAAGAATAACAATAAATATGTATGTAAAAAAAGACATAAAAGGAGAATGAGTAATCAATGGTTCCAAATTCCGAAATCACTATAGTGAAGGGAAAAGGAATACCCAGGTCGGAAATTCTTTACCGTCTTATGAAAATTCTAAAAGGGCTTAACATAAATGTGAGAGTCCTTTTTCAAGACGAATTTGAAGAAGCAATAAGTTAACAAGTACCGTTTAAATCAATGAATCTGGAGCAAATTAAAAAATTAAAATTTTTTGAACATGTGTGTGGTTCAAGCGCAAAAGAACCACCTATTATAAACTTCGATTTCATCTTGAAATTCATGAAAGAATTTGAATCAATCAGAACATCAGGTCAGTTTTACTGCGAATGAGAAGGTATTAGTATTATTTCTCGAGGTATTACAATAATACGCAGAATGGGAATTTGAATACGGTCATTGTAAAAATTTATCCTGCTCTATGTATAGTTCGTATGATCTGATCGAAAAACCTGGTGAAAAAGCCATATTCCGTACAAAACCTTGCCAAGCTCACGATAAACTTAATAAAATATTTCAAATCCAATAATTCATGATCTTATTAATCAGAAAGTGGAAAGTCGACCTAATTTGTAGATTTAATTCATAGATTGCGTCCACACAGAGGATTCCCGCAATTGCTATTGCTATATGTCGTCTTTAAAATAGTTAGCGTATATAATCGTGATATCAGCGCAAAAAACTGTTAAAAAATTTAGTAAAATCAAAGTTTCTTCCAGATCCCATATCGACTGAGGTCCGACGATCTTCTTAACCTTAATTTTCCAAGTATCTTGCCAATCCCAAGAACCATGGCCCGAACCATTAATAGTACATGGAATTTTCATTAGAATGTCATCAGCTTTTTTACCGCTGTAATCTGTTTTTATCTCGTATTTAAAAATGTAAGGCTTGTCCGGATCTTTGATGTTAATCCATAATTTGATATTAAGCGAATCTTCTCCGCTAGTAATGTGTTCAATATAAATAAAATCGTCGCATACAAAAAAGCAATATTCTTTAAATTTCCCTTCGTCGTGATCGTTAACTTTATAATGTTCAGCAGTTGTTCCAGACCAACTAATTTCATAAGTTCCTTTTAAATAACAACCAGTATTCATGATTGCGTTCCCCAAAAAGTATCCCGCCAAAAACAATCCACTTAGAACAAATAAACCTATTAATACTTTTTTCATATTATTTTTCCCCCCTATTTTTTCTAATTTATTTTAAATATATATTACTAATCATCCAATTCAAAAACTCTACGCCTTTTACTTATTCCAAAACCCTGTAAATATTCTTCAAATTCGCGGGCTTTCATATATCTAGAGTAATGGCGCTTTGCCTTCTTAATTGAATTTTCTTTTTTTTTGGTTGACATTTTTTTTTCCCCATTCTTCATTTAGAAGATAATCATATTTAAATCTTCGCATTGATCTGTGTATCTGAGTCTCATTAATTTCGAGAAAATAAAATCCAAGAAACAAAATCTCAATTATATGTATCATGTTAATAAGAGAAAAAATCGATTAAATTATATTTTTCCTTCTAAAAACCTATTTTAGAGAGATATAACCTCTAGTAAGAGCACAAATTAATAGATGAATCGAAAAATGATATAAATAAAAAAATATTTTTCATAATTTCACAAAAAATAGTCTTCATCGGAAGATATCAGCTTAACCACTTGAGGGAAAGTCAACAATAATTTAAAAATATACTAAAGATAATAATAAACATCGAGCTGATTATTTGATATCTCTACTCTTCTTGTATGTTTTGTTAAATACTTTCTTATCTACTCCATATATGTCCTCATAGTTATCTTCATTAAGAGATACTATCATATCCCCTCCTTTATGATTTGGTATTCGCCCCATGGAGCATGGTTTTGAAGCTATATAATGTATTATTATTTGTTATTTTCCAATATTTATAAGCTTTTAATTGGTAAGTAAGTGTTTTCAAATATATTTATTAAAGAGTGAATGAACTCACCATCAAATTATCAGATAAATCAAGGTTATCTTCAAAAAATTACAAGAGGTAATGACACCATATATAGCGTAATTTGCCCAAGGTAGATAAATAAAGGCTATAAATATTTCAAAAAAAAAGTTCTTCTGTTCCACTCATGATCTCTTTTTGGT
>WJKD01000868.1 GCA_014729315.1 Promethearchaeota archaeon
CGTTGTGCCGCAAATGAGATTATCGAGATATTTTAAAGTGGTGAAAATATGGGCAACATTTATGTAAGTTATTCACGCAAAGATAATGATTTCGTGCAAAAAATCATATCCGATTTGCAGGCAACAAATTATGATGTCTTTTATGATTCTATGATTACGCCTGGGGATTCGTGGGTTGAATCTCTTTCTGACGCAATCGAAGACGCTGATGTGATTTTAGTAGTCCTTTCGCCTCAATATGGCAATTCGCAGTGGGCTCAAAAAGAATTAGAAATGAGTATGGTTAGAGAAGATGAACAACAAGCCTTTGTAATCCCTTTACTTATTGAGCAGTGTGAGCCTCCGTTACTATTATTTGATAAACAAATTATTGATTTCACTTCCAGCTACGAACATGGCCTTAATAAATTACTAAAAACTTTGAGTACATTCAGTGCAACAATTCAAGGAGATGGCGCCATTGCCCAAGGTGAGAGCGCAAAAGCAATTGGTTCTGGTGGAGTTTTGATTGAAGGGGATATGGTGTCAGGTGATTTTGCTGGTCGAGATATCATCACCTATAGTGTATCTCCAAGCGAAATCGATTCATTACGGGCAGAATTGAGACAGGCAGTAGAATTATTCAAATCTAAGCCATCGGAAATTGATGAATATGAGCAATTAAAAACGCAAGATTCTGATAGTAATCTAGCCTGTTTTATCGTTATGCCTTTTGGGGATGAAGATTTAAATATTGTTTACGAAGATTTTGTGAAGCCAGTATTAGAAGATGACTGCGGACTGCTTTGCGAACGAGGGGATGATGTATTTGGTTCCAATGTAATTATGGATGATATTATTACCAGCATAAAGAACTCGGACCTAATCGTGGCAGATTTAACAGGAAAAAACGCAAATGTCTTTTATGAAGTTGGTATTTGTCACGCATTAGGAAAACAAGCTCTTTTGCTAGCACAATCTATGGATGATGTTCCATTTGACTTGAGACACCGGAGAGTATTGTTATATGAATATTCTCCTCGCGGATGTAAGAAACTAGAGAAATCATTGAAAGATAATGTTCTCACAATGGTTTCAAAATAAAAAGCGGCACAACCCTGTTTGCAGCGGACGTGGCTGTGCCACGCGGATAAGCGGCGCGGTTTTCTCGGTTTGGTTATGAGCAAAACCACATTAGGGCTACCAACGCCACGCCGCTGAAACTCTCGTTATGTGGGATATAAACCAAATGCTTATCCCCAAAAAATAAAATGATTTATTTATGAATTCAAATAATAACAAAATGCAAAAGTTTACTGTTTGGTTGGTTACAAGCATTGTTTTAGGTGCTTTGCCCTGGTTTGTAAACTTTCTGATTTATACAATAGCTGATCAAGCAAATTATTTTTCAATTTTCAGGATAAATGATTTGATGTTTTTTGTAATTGTCATAAGCGCCACTACTCTATTAGATATGCTTTTAATGAAAGAAACTACACAGAATTCAACAAATATATTGTTTTCTATTTTGTTAATTATACAGGTAGCTATTGCTGCTTTATTCATAGGGATTTCATCACTAAATATCGCAATCCCACCTACAAGTGGTCCTTTTGTAACGATACAAAATAGATTGATAACAGGAAGCCTTGTTTTGTGCTCCTTTTCATTTATTACAACAATTACACTTCAGATATATATTTGTTTTTTTCATAAAGTCTATAAATAAAAAGAATTGTGTATGAAGCGAATTAATTTAATAAAATATACATCATTGTTTGCAAGTCTAATTACTATTTTGACAGCTATAGCTGTTATATATCTTGAAAGAACAAATTTTATTTCTCAGATTAGGAACTTAATTTTTTCTGAAAATAAAACGGTTGTTGATACGACTGCAATTCATGATACTACAGCAATTGCAATTCCCGATTCTATAACTTCTAAATTAAATGTTATCAAAAACTTTTACCCATCTGGTTATATTGGTGATGCAAGCTTGGAAAAATATGTTCAGATTAACAATTATTATAATATAAAACCTTATTCTGAACCGTCTTGTGTTCAAGTTGTTTACAATCGTGGCTCTATGGGATGGGCTGGTATCTATTGGCAGACTAATGCAAATAATTGGGGCGATAATCCAGGAATTGATTTGTCCAATAAAGGATATAATAAAATTTCCTTTTGGGTAAAGGGAGAAAAAGGTGGTGAAGTTGTAGAATTTAAAGCGGGTGGTATTACTGGAAAAAAATATAAGGATTCATTTTCTGTATCAACAGGAAGAATTGTTTTATCAAATAAATGGCAAAAATATATAATACCAATAAAAAACAAAAATCTATCTAACGTCATTGGTGCGTTTTGTTGGATTTCAACATCAATTCAAAATCCTGCTGGTTTAACATTCTATTTAGATGATGTTTTTTATGAATATTAAGATATATTCAAATAAAACATTTAATTAATCAATCTTTTTACTAAAACAGGATGGGAGTAAGGATATGTCAGAAGAAAAAAAGAGCTTTTTAAATCAAAAAACTATTGGGGTTGCTGGAGTAATAGTAGCAATAGTTTCAGTATTGGTAGTAATATTACTAAACCAGGGACCAGAACCAGATTTTAGCATTTCCGTTAATCCAATTGAAATTTCTGTTCAACAAGGAGGCAAAATTCCAGTTTCAGTAAATGTTATAGCTTTAAATAACTACAAACATCCAATATATCTTAGTGCAACATCAGAGAATTCGGAAATTGCCTCTTCTTTTTCTATTCAATCAATGAAAGCTGCTCCTTCCTTTTCTTCTATAATGACAATCGATGTTAATTCAAATGTCGAACCACAAACATATACATTGATAATTAAAGGTATTGGTGCAGATGGTAAAGAAAAAAATTGCAATCTTATTCTTAATGTATCACCTGCGCCAAATTTTGATCCCACTCCCGCCACAGCTTTATTCTATCCATCTGGTTTTATGGGTGATATAGGTGACATTATTTTAAATGATAACTTTACAAACACTGTTCATACTGGAAGAAGTTGTATTCAAATTCAATATTCAGCAAAAATGTCACACAATAAGGGATGGTCTGGGATTTATTGGCAGTATCCTGATAAAAATTGGGGAGACTCACCCGATGCACGAGATTTAACTGGTGCTACTAGAATAACCTTTTGGGCAAGAGGTCAAAAAGGTGGTGAAAGAGTTGAATTCAAAACAGGTGGAATTAATGGGAAATATAAAGATTCAATGGGAGGGCCATATTCAACAGGTGTGTTAAATCTGTCGACAGGATGGGAGCAATTTACAATTAATCTCAAGGGAAAAGATCTGAGCCATGTAATCGGTGGTTTTTGCTGGGTGGCATCTTCTGCTCTTAATCCTAAAGGATGCATTATTTATATTGATGATATTATTTTCGAATAGAATTCTTAAAATACAATATATTGGAATTTAAAAAATACCAATATATATCATAGTTAACTTCTTTAGTATTAATAAGTTTCACATAA
>WJKD01000869.1 GCA_014729315.1 Promethearchaeota archaeon
ATCCCCGTTACAAGATGCCCCATCGATATTGGATAATACATTGATTTCGGTTCTCGGGCAAAATTACTAATTAAACCAAAAGTAAAAACTGCGATATCTCCGCCATCAAGAACAAATTGAGTATCTGGTTTAATGAAATCTAAAACCTCGTAAGCTAAACGTTCTGGTTTCATTGGTAATTTGTTATATTTCAATAATTTATCAATAGCTTTAGCATCGTTCTTCTTGATCTCAGATAGATAATTATTCCATTCTGACCACTTAGAAATTTTATCTTTTGGAAGACTCTCTTCAACTTCTCGTAATATTTGATTAAGTACGGCTTTTGCATCTCCTATAATTGCTACAGAAACGGGTCTATTGCGCCCAATCATTTCGGGGTCAATATCTACTTGAATTATTTTTTGATCTTGATTCCAAATAGGTGGTGCTCCGTAAAGAATCGTATAATCCCATTTGCAGCCTATTGATAAGACTGTATCTGCTTCAGAGGCTGCTTTTCTATAGGAATTGGCTACTAAATAAGACCCGATATAAGTTTCTTTGCTTGCGTCTATTGAGCCAATACCGTTAATTGTGGTTCCACAAGGTATATTATATGTTTCAGATAATTTAGTTAACTCTTCGTAAGCGCCGGATGCGTGAAGTCCTCCACCTACGACAATCATAGGTTTTTCAGCTTGACTTAAAATTTCGACAGCCTTTTTAACCGACTCAATATTTCCTTCTGGTCTATACATCGGACGATATTCTGAAGGATCTAAAATATTGCTCATATCCTCCTCGGAGGCTTCTCGTACCAGTGCAGTTTCTCTTAATTCAACAAAAACGGGACCTCTCCTTCCTGACATTGCTGCTTTTATCGCTCTATGCATAGCTTTAGGTATTTCGTATGGGTCTTCCACCGAAATCTGGAGTTTCGTAATTGGTTCCATGAGTGCCATTTGGTCTAATCCCCCTTGAAGGATTCCCGTATCATCAAACATTCTTGCTATTTGTGCGCCGATAACTACTACAGGAATAGAATCCGCCCATGCTGCTGCTATCGCAGGAACTAAGTGAGATACGCCTGGACCTGCTGTTCCGAGGCATACTCCAATCTCTCCTTTAGCTCGCGCCCACGCATCAGCCATGTGTCCTGCCGCTTGCTCATGACGCACCATAATCGTATCAATTCCTTTTTCTCGCCCCCATCTTTCAATAGCATCGTATATACGCAATAATTCTCCGCCAACTAATCCAAAGATCTTGGAAACGCCTTCCTTCAAAAGACACTGAACAACTAGATCTCCACCATCGTACTTTTCTTTAGACATATTTAAAATTTATTTGAAATTTAAAATAAACTTTTTGCGACAAAAGAAATTCGATGATTTCAATTAAAAAAGGGATAATTACAAAAAATCTTAAGTCTACTTTAAATAGCAGAGCGTCTAAATAAAATATTCATCTTAAAATAAGATTCTTTTATACTATTGCGAAAAATTTATCAAATAAAAAGAGAATTAGTTTATAATATGAGAGGACGGATGGGTAATTAAAACTCTATGAGTTCTATATAGTAACCGAGCACAACCTTAGTATCTATATAAGTAAAGGATAATTTCCCAACTTTTCCAGTTTGAGCAACATCCACACCAAATTCTGTTTTGTATTGATCTATATATTGGTTTGTATTTTTCACATAAATTCCTAGATGGTGTAATCCCGTATTTCCCTCAGTTATAAATTCTTTATACAAATGATCTCCAGTTGATTCGATGTCTACTAATTCCACGATTTCAAATTGTTTTCCCCCAAAGAACTGCATAACTTTTTTCATACTAAATGTGGTTTCTTTTCCTTTATATACTACGGTCGCATCTTGTTCAACAATATTGATTTGTCCTTTAAATTTGAAAAACTTCTGGTAAAAATCTGCAGTTTTTTCAATATCTTCTACGACGATACCTATCTGGTCAAACTTTTCCAACATCATTTTGGACATTTATAGCATCACTTTTATTTAGGTTTCTTGTTAACTTAAAATACTTTTGGATAAAACTCTAGCTTATCAGTAGGTTCCTTGAGGACGAATTCTCCCTTTAAAATCATATCTTTTAATTGATTAGCTAATTTGATAGCACCATGTCGATCAGATTGTCTCAAAACAACGGGGATGTCCTTTCCTTCGAAGGTTACAGTTTTAAGATCTGCGTTAAATGCTTTTTCTGGACACAAGAAATAGCATGTTCCACAGTTGAAGCATCTTTTTCGATCGATTCCTGATTTAAGATGAAACGCATCGGTTGGGCACTTTCCATCCACGGGACAATCCTCACAATCTATACATTTTTTTGGATCGAATGTTACTTTAAAGTTATGATTCCAGACATCTCCATAAGAGATCTTTCCGAGTTTATTTCTTCCTAAAACATTAAGAACAACGAGGGGGACATCGTGATCAGATTTCATAACATTACTATAGATTTTTTCGTTAAGTATGGGGATTGGCACCGCAATACTACAAATATTTTCTAAACCATAAGAAGTATGGAAAGCTCCCATATATTCAGGCTTCATTCCCTTAAAATCAGCAATAGTTTGCATGTTTGGTTTGAGTTTGTCGTTTCGAGTTCCAGGTCCAAAAATATAGCCGACATTCCCGTTTACCAATATTTTAGTTCCCACTCCGTAGACATCAGCGTTGGGATCGTTTTGAAAAGGATTCATCGCACCACAGCCAGAGAAGGTTAATTGGCTCTTATTGCCCTCTAAAGGTAATACTGAAAAAATGGTTTCAATACTTTCTTTGCTAGGATTAATCATCGCAAAATAATTTTTTATTGCTTGCCTTGTTCCCATCATTCGGGCAAATTGCATTTCGTTTAGAGTAAGTTCTTTTTTTAATTCTAATCCTTCTACGCTTTTTGCGGTAATTTTTACTTTTTTTCCCTCAACGAGATCCCTAAATAAGATCCCCCCGGAATAATTATCTCTGGTCATACTATGTGCTGTTCCGTAAATTATCACATCCACGATCCCTAGAAATTCGTTGGGACAAGGTCCTGGAAATCCAGAGATACCGTTTATAGTGACTTCAGTGAATTTTCTTACTTTTTTAGGAGGAGACAACCGAAATGAAAAAATTCCCGCGATTCCACTCATTAAAGCTTTCGTAGCGGTTGTCACGACGTCAACGTCTTCAAAACTAACTTTTTCATTATTTTCGAATTTTTCGATGAGATCTTGAACTGTGTAGATCTGAGCAGTTCCTTTTTTAATTTTTTGATTTATTTCAGATAATGTACGTTTTTTACTCAAGGAAAACACTTGACATGATTTTACTATAAGATAAGATATCCAAAGTAATATGAAATGATAATAAAGTTTTTTTATTATCGATTAGTATATAAAAAGTGGTTTAACCACTAATTAAAGATTATCGAGTTCAGATAAATTGCCTTATTTCGAGTCCAGATTAAAAATCGATACGGCCGACCAGAGAGCCACGATAGAGAAATTAGAGCTATGCAAGAAATTAAAGATAAAAAATTTAATAGTCGAATTAAATAATGCACCAATGGCAATTTTAAATGAGAGAATTAAGGTATTGGAAGGATATAAACCTCCCAATATCAATTTATTTTACCGAGTAAATTTAAACATAAATAATCTCAAAGTATATCGGAAAGTAATAAAGCAATACAATAAGTTTCCTTATATCGTATCTTTGACTTCTAAAGAGAAAAAAATTCAAATCGCTGGAGCTAAAGACACTCGCGTGGACATTTTATCGTTTTCAGAATCTGAAGTCTTAAAAACATTATCAAAAGGGATAATTTCTTTGGTTAAACAAGACGAGGCATTTCTCGAATTTTCTCTTTCGCCAATTTTTAATACCAACAGAAGAAATCAATCGAAAAATATTCGAAACTTATACAGATATATCAATTTAGCTAAAAACAACAAAGTGAAATTCTTAATTAGTGGAAATTTTGATAATCCCTACGATTTAAGAAATCCGAGAACATTAATGAGTGTTTGTCATACTTTTTTCAATTTACCTCTTTCATATTCGAAAAAGATATTTAAAGAATATCCAAAAGAATTAATAAAAAGAACGCGTCAGAGAATAGATAAAAGATATATAAAGTCAGGAATAAAATTGATAGAAAGAGGATATTAATCATGGTTAAAACTGAAAATCAGAGATACATAATTTTTGACATTATTACAGAAGATTTAAACAGATTAAACAAAAGTAAGATTCTTAATTCAATATGGAATTCGATCTGGAGATATTTTGGAATGAATGAAGCTTGTAAAATTGGTTTATGGATAATAGATTTGGATCTAAATAAAAATTTTGGACTTTTAAGATGTACAGATAAGACAAAAGAGATTGTAATTACCTCATTAACGATGATAAAAGAAATTGAGAATAAAAAGATCATTTTGTCCCCTGTAAAAACTTCGGGTACTCTAAAATCAATAAGAAAATATATAAAGGAAAGATTTAATAGAAACCCTATTCTAAGAAGAGAGCGATGAGAATTAGGAATTTAACTGATGCTCATATTATAAAAAACAAAAAAAAAGGTAAAATAAATTTTAATATTTCTTTAGCTAGTCTGAAAAAATATCATGGAACGCCATATTGGTTAATCATTCAATCAAATATGGAAAAATGTATACGATTAACCATATATCCTTTGAATAAAAAAAAAATTACTAAGCTTATATTAACCGGGAAAAATATTGATGGTAGAAAGTTAGATGATTTATCAGAGATATTAAAATCTCTAGAAATAATTCACACTAGTGGGATTTTAAGAATGGGTGAAAATATATTATATGAATTATATCTTAATCTTAGTCTTTCTGAATTTAAGGAGAAGACTAAAAATAACACTTTACAAAGGATTAAGAAAATTTTTTATGACGTAGGAGTAGAAGAAATTTGACGAATTGGAAAGTAGTAGTAAATTTTGTAAATAATCCAAAAACAGAGGAAGAAATTCAATTATTTGATGTTAGTTCTTACTTCAAAGGATATCTTAAACTCAAGAGAAGTTACTTTAACGAATTAGAAAAGATCGTAAGAACTTCAAAGTCATACTTCGCACAAAAGGCTATAGCGAGTGTAACAAATCCCGAAGGAGAAGATTGGACAGCAAATGCGTGGATGTTACTCGTTTTAGTTGATACGGAAATGGGAACGCCGTTTCGCTTTCTTATAAAAAGAGAAAGAGATTTATCAGGGACATTAGTTGGCGTAGGTCCTGAAGTTTATGTTTCCCATAATGAGGATATTGGTAATGCCGATACAAAAAGAGAAATTATGAGAATTTTTAATTATATCATAGTGTATTTCAATAAATTTAATTGCAGTATATTATTACCGACACAGCTCACTGAACAGCTTAAATCGAATTAAAATTCAATTTTTAATGATATCTTCTTGAATAAGAAGTTAATACAAAGGTCTGACTTTAAGATTATTTTAAATGAAGTCTTAAATGAAAAAATATTAAATTAATTTATAATTATCATTTTTAAAGTGTAAAGATTAGTAAAGTAAAACAAATCTACAATAATGGTTTAATTATATTGAGAAAAACCCCTATTTACGTCCTTATTTGTCTTGTAATAACGCTGGTACTTTTCATTAATTTTTTTATACCGCTCACGCTTGGTGCCGCAGAAGAATTCGAACCAGATTACGGAAACGCTCCAGAAATCGATGGAGATATCGGTACTCTTGATAACGGTGAAAAAGAATGGAAAAATGCCACTAAAGAGGAGATAACACTATTTTCGCCCGGTTCCACGACAGATTTAGGATTACTTGTAGATATTTGGGTTATGTTCAACGATTCAGACCTTTATATTTCAGTTCAATTTGAATTAGAAGCAACATATCGAAATTCGCAAGAATTCATTGCGATTCTTACGTCGACAAGTGATGCAGAGAATAACGAGTCTTTTTACGATGCAAAGATAGTTCAGTTTTACGATTTAGGGACGATCAATGAGAGAACAGAGTTTTTTGATTATTATATCGTCAATGGTCAGTTCTATAGGGATATTGATGAACATGGAGATGGAGATGCAGATCTAGACGGAGATAAATCGATCTACGAATTTCAGATCCCCATAAATAATTCTGAGGAGGATGATCAGGATGTTTTCTTGGATTTAGGGGAAACCTATGCGTTCAAAGTAGTTTATGGAATCAATGCGGACTACGAATTAGGTGCTCTCAAAAGCAACACCATTTTAATAGATATAGAATATCCTCCAATAGATAAACCAGAAATTTGGGAAGTTGCGCTTTTAATCACAGTAATAATCGTATTTTGTGGTCTTGGAGCTCTTTACGGGTTCTATGTTTATAGAATTTTAATTATACGAAAAAAAATTAGCAGAATAAGAAGGTGATACTCATCGATGCCTAAGTATAAAAAGAGACCAGAAAAGCTAACAAAATCTAAAAAACAGAGGATAAGAAAGAGAGAACAAGAGATCTTAAAAACGATTAGGATTTCGGCTTTACTTGGTGGAATTTTTTTACTCATATCATTTCTTTTTAATGTCACACATTGGTTTGAAGATGGGATAATCACAAAGATTATTGCTAGAGAGACTTTATGGGACATTGTTGATAATTCGATCAAAGCCTTAACAATATTATTATGTTTTTTATTCATGACGACTAGTATCGGAAATTATAAAGAATTAACAGGAAAACCATTAAAGTTATGGGAAGTAATCGTGTTAGTCGGACTATCGCTTCTCCAAACTTTTCGTAATTTTTGGGTATTTCTAATTGCTTCAATAAGTTTGGGTATTGCCGTGTTTTACTTATACTTAGTTCAAGATTGAATCATTAGATTATTAATTTTATTATTATTCGTTCTTAATTATTAATATGTCAGATAATTTGCTATTTATTGGACACCGAGGAACTCGCGTAATATTTGACGAAAACACATATCAAGCTTTCGATAAAGCTATTGAATATGGCGCTAATTACATCGAAACGGACATAAGGAAAACCTTTGATCAAAGATTAATTCTAATACACGATGAAACTGTAGATAGAACTACAACGGGCAAAGGCCTAGTAAGAGAGATGATTTATCCCGAAATAAAAGAATTAAATACTTTAAACCAAGCTAGGAAAATACCCCTTCTAATAGACTTGTTAAAAAAATATAGAAATACGACAAATTTCATTTTTGATCTTAAGGAAGAAAACATTCTAAATGATATTATAGGCATCATAAGGCGGTACAATTGGCTAAAGAGGAGCGCTATAGTTAGTGGAAGAGTTCTGGATCATCTTATTACAATTAAAAAAAGATTTCCTGAAATACAAATTTGCTACAATATTACGAAAGCAAAAAAGAATAATTTAGATGATTTTTTAAAGCAAAGGGTACAAAAACCGAATCTACAGCAGATTGATCTAATAAATTTGAGATCTGAATTAATCACTCCAGAATTTATAAAAAGGTGCGATGAAAGTTGCATAACCCCTCTAGCATGGGATTTTTTAAAATATGGAGAGAGGGCGAAAACGAAAATTAAATCATTGGTAGAAATGGGGGTTAGAGGAATCCTCTTTGATGACTATCATAATATCTTAAAAGTTAAAAATTGGATAAAAGATCTTAGATTTGTTTAAGGTTTGAATTACCTGGCGGTAAAACTAAAATAATGTCATCTAATGAGAGTAGATCTACCCAATTTTTCATTTCTGAGTCGTAGTCATTAACATAAAAACTTTTAATTTTTTTTGCAAGTTTTCCAACACTCAAACCACTTTTGGAGGGAGATATTTTTAGTATTGAGGAATCGCATTGATTAGAAATTGCTTTAGTGGGTCCACAAATTATTTTTGGATAAAATATTTTATTGATCTCTCTGTTATTTGCTTCTCTCTCAATAAAAATCAAACCCACAGCTAATTCAGTCTTAACTTTTCTCAATATGTTTTTTTTACCAGATATCATAAATGAACCCCTTGGCAAAAATTCTCCCGTTGGTGGACTCTTGGAAACTTGATCTGGTGTTACATAAAACACATCTGCTATGCCCCAGGACTCCTTCCACGCTTGAGAATAGCTTGCTGTAAAAGTTGCTGTTTCTATTATAGTCTGTTCTGGTATTGTCTCATTTTCTGGATTTTTAATAATTACTAGGGGAGAGCCTGGAAAATTAGTATGGAAAACTAAATCGGTTGGATTTAAATATTTCTTAAAAATAGCTTCGTTTGAAGATGCATCTCTACCACCGATCACGAGGAATCTATTGCTGGATTTAAACCACCTATATTTTTCATACCACTTTTTTTTTGGTTTTTTTACCAAAAAGTCAATCTTATTTTCCAGTGAGGCTTTCTCTTCCTTTAGAGTCTTAATTTTTTTTTTTGTTTTATCTATTGCTTCAATAGTTCCTTGTATCTTTTTCTTAGCTTTTTTACCTTTACGATAAATCTCATTTGCGTTCTCTCCAATAGTCTTATTTAGATTCAAGTTTATCTCCTTTCCATTTATTTTTATAATAAGTGTTTTATTTGATGGAATAATTTTTTTAAAAAACTCGGCACCGTTCATATTCTCTTTTTTAGCGTAAGTTAACTTTTTACTTATTTCCTCCCAATTATATCCTTTAATTTGAGCATTAGAGATTACATTTAAAAGTTTTTCTAAAGCGGTGAAATGTGCGTATATAAAATCACCAAATTCATAATATTTTTCTTTTTTTTTTTTTAAGGCGCCCAGATAATTGATTTGTTGGTCGAGAATTTTCTCTTGAGCATTTATTTTATTTTTAACTTTAGAATCCTTAGCGGGAATTAATTCTTGAGAATCGAGCTTTGAAAAAAAAATATCAACAGCTTCGTTGAAACTTTCAAAATATTTATTCTCATAATCCTCGTATATTCGCATATCAAACGGGACGACACTAACTTGTTCATTAATTTCGTTATAAATAATTTGTGCTTTTATTTCACCAAATAATAAATCATTTCTTAAGCTTTTAAAGGAGGTATATAATTTTTCTATTTGAATTTCATTTAGTTTATTACTCAATAAATTTTTATCAATATCGGCACGATAACAAATTTCTTCGCTATATACACCCGCGATATTTATATTTCTTGCCATAACTCTCACAATCTCATTTTCCGAAGTTTTTAATAAGTTATGAAACTCCTCTTTGTTTACGGATAGAAAATTTAAACCAAAAGATTCAGGATATTCGTATTTTTTATTGGCTAATATCGCCCTATTCCTAAATTTTTTATATTTTTTTGCTACTTTTACTATATTTTGATCGTCCATTAGAACGAAGTTGCCTTTATTAAAGAGCTCCACTATGATCTTCCAAACATTATCATTGTTTTGGGTACCTAACTCAATAATAACGACCCTATCAAATTTATATTGAGAGATGTTTAAAATTCGTTTATTTTTTAGAAATTTTCTGAGATTCATAATATATTGAGTAGGATATTTAGGAATTGGATATTCGTAATTAGTTAGGTTGATTCGAGAATCCTTTTTAACAATCAAATTCTTCTTGCCAAGGTGCGTATTTATTTTAAGTATGATTATATCTTCTACAGCGTATAGATTCGAAATTGTCCCTCCAGAGAGAATAAGGTCTAATTCTTTTATTATCGCAAATACATCAAAATTCGAAAATACTTTTCTCGACATAATATTAGAAAACTCCTTTCTTTCATAATATCATAATGATTTTTAAAATAATAATCTTTAAGTAATGAAAAAATACTTATTCCCAAGAACAAGAAAATATCAGATTTGAATCATAATGTGAAAACAGTGAGATAAACTGCGATATAAATACATAACGATGTGAACGTAAGTTATAGCATACAGCGTAAGCAGTGTGAAACGATTCCAGAAAACACACAAAAAAATAAAAATAAAAAATTAATCAATTATTTTTGGCATTTTAAGGAAAGATTTAGTATGTTCGGAAAGATAATAGTTGAAGAATGGAAACAAAAGATTCTTATTCCCCCACAAAAAGTTGATCTTAACCTTGGAAAAACAAAATATAACGAATAATGGAAATGGAAACTTACCAGGAGCGATTTAAAATTATTTAAAAATAGAAATAAAGGAAAGAATCCCGCTCCAAATGCAAATCCTTATTACATTCGATTGAACCAAACGGTAAACGCTTGATACTAAGATACGAGCAGCCTTAATAGGTGTAACCCTTTAAAAGCATAATCCTTTATAATAATAGATAATAATATTAAAATAATTATGCCAAAGAAACGAAGCCTAAAAAAAAGAGACGTTCGAAAAAAACGACTGAAACTCTTAAAGAAAAAACAGAAGGAACATCCTGAAGTGTTCGAAGAGCTCGCCGAAAAGAAGAAGGTGAAATCCGAAAAAGAACAAAAATTAGAAACAAGACTTAAAAAAGAGACAAGATTATACTGGATAAGGGCAGTTACCGGGGCTTTAACGGGATTACTTGGGATTTTTCTTGGTCTGACTAGTTGGTGGTTATTTATCTGGATGCTGGCGTTTTGGTTAGGCTTTCCGTTCTTCGTTAGTTTTGTGATTTTTCGCTATAACTACGATAAAGAAGACTGGAATTGGAAGAACATTCTAATGCCTGGAATCGGGATCTTCTTCTTCCTTTTTATGATCATAGTTATCTTCTTTCATACAATATTCATTTTATAAAAAAATTTATATTGATTTCGTTTATAATCTGAATCTGTTTTAGCAGTTGTCTTCTTTTCCTAGAGCGACAAAGAGAAATCTTATTAATTAAAGGTGTTTAGGATTGAAACACAAAAAAATAAGCTGAGATCTTAGTCACAGTTGTATTCTTTGCTTAATTTTTTTCTCCTTTTTTTCTTTTGTAGCAAAAATAATTTCGTCTAATTTATATATTCGATCGCAATAAATACATTGTATTTTTAGGGGTTTTTCTTCTAAAACCTTAAATTCGTAATCAATTGGTTCCTTTTTTGAATTGGTTATGCAAGTACTATTTACGCACATTATTAATTTTCTAATTATCTTTGGTATTTTTACCTTTTTCTTTTGGATTACAGCATAGTTTTCTATTAGTGATATAGTCGCATTAGGTGAAAGGATAGAAATTTGCTGCATCTGGATTTCGTTTAAAAATACCCCTTCAATTTTAATTATATCTTTCTTTTGATATTTTTTCGATGGTACATTAACACCTATTGTCATTAAATTGGGAGATTCGTCTAATTTTGTTAAAGATAAAATGGTTAAGGCGTATCCTGCGTCAATATGATCTATAACAGTACCTTTATGAATTCTTTCTATCTTTAATTTATCTTCGGACATAATATACTGAATATTAAAATTTTTGTAATTTTAAAGTATTGAATTAAATAATCTAAAACGGGAAATTATTAAATAATTTTTATTAATTAATTAAGGTTTTTTAGAATCTAATTAGAACGGAAAGCGGATGCAATTTTATTAAATTTTTTTATAATTTTAGAGTGTTATAGGGGGATGATAAAAACAAATAAAGAGAATAATACCGTTGAAGTAAAGAAATTAAATGTTAAATTATCGTCAATTTCGAGATCCAAATAATCCAATATGCCGATAATAAGAGCACCTATAAGAGGTATTATTAAATGTGTCTTAGGGCTTATATTAAAAGATATGCTTAAAAGAGATAGGATGATCATACCTGAAAAATACGATCCAAGCATTCCGGCAAATAATCCAATATAAGTTTTACTGCTATCTCTTATATTTTTATATTTGTGACCTATTGTTCTTCCTATTAAATTAGCAGACATGTCGCCAAATATCGCCATAGTCATTGAAGTGCAGATAATTAATGGACCTACCGGTTGAAATAATCCGTAGAGGATTATAATAGAAAAACAACCAACGGCCATTGAGATATGAGGGCCGAGTCTCATATGCAATTCTTTTTCTCTTAATAGTTGATTTACAGGTTTTAAAGGGTATATTTTTGGTTTTAATATTCTAATGAAATCTGCTGTGAGCAATCCTATCAGAGAGATTCCGACCAAATAAACCACTAAATATTGAGTAAATATCATTTTATTTTGTTCAATTCTATAAATTGAAAAAAATATATCTGAAATTATAGGTGGGAAAAAATTTAGTAAATACACAAAAAAATTTTTTACTAAGAACCCAAGAGTAAAGTAAAAAAAAATAATCCCTAAGACTACAAGATGTGTTAATTTTCGATAAATATCATACTTCAGTGGTAATTCTTTACAGCGAGGGGAT
>WJKD01000870.1 GCA_014729315.1 Promethearchaeota archaeon
ACATAAGTGAGAACACCTAATACTTTTTTATCTCCAAAATTCCCAAGGGTGTCAACAGCCTCTTTTCGAACCTCAATGTCAGGATCCGTCACCGCAGTTATGGCGAGTTGTTTAGAAACCTCGTCGCTGTTTCCAATAGGAGGTATTTCGCTCAAATCTACACCACAAAACTTACAAAAGTTATGGTTAATTTTTATTGCCTTCCCGCACGCTGGGCAAGCTCTTTGGGTATTAAAATCAATAAAAGCTGCTTCCATTGGGGGAGGAGCAGAATTGGGAGCGCTTTCAAGATTATAAGGGTTATCATTTGGATTAGGGTTATCCTTACTTCTTCTCATTATTTTTCACTTATTTTTCTTTTATTATTAAATGAAACTATCATTTTTATATAATAAGAATATCATATCAGTAATTAAAATCTGTGCTAGTCCAATTTTTTTGATTAAGATAATTAAAAATATTAAAAAAAAGGGAATTTCTTTTCAGTTGTTTATTTCTCTTCATTTCCGTGTTCCTTAGCGAAATAGATTGGTATTAAGGTAAGGAGGATTATTAATCCCCCTACAATAAAAATGAGTGGAGGTGGAACATTCCCAGCAACACCTCCGATACTTATAGAGGTTCCATAAACCGTTGCAATCCACGCACCAATAAATGGTCCGATTAGCATCGGAATTGTACCAGAAAATGCGTTCATAAATCCACTAAACTGTCCACGATTTTCAGTAGGATATAAATCTTTAGCCCAAGTCCAAGTAGTAATACGCAATGCAGTCATACATACTACCCAAAAAACACCAAATACAACTAAAAGAACTAGATTGGAAGTAAAGGCGAATAAAATTACAGCTATAGCGTATGCTATCGTAGAGATTATAGCAATGTTTTTTCTCCCAAGTTTATCTGTAAACATACCTATAGGATAAGCAAGTACAATAGAGATTGCTAAAGCAATGAACACCAATATAGATGCGAGTGTAATACTTAATCCTATGTAGTGTTGAAGATAAATTAATAAGTAGGGAAAATACACATATAATCCTATATTCCACACAGCAATGACGATTAATACCCAAAAGAAGTTCCTATCGATTTGTGTTTGCTCTCTCGAAAACGATTTTTTGAGATGTACATATGTGCTCACATTCAAGGGCTGCAGACCCTCTGGTTCATCCATTAATATGCCGCCTAACACTCCCAAAACTGCTACGAGTCCGCCGATGATGTAGAAAAAAATAAAATAACCAAACCACGTAATAAGAAATCCCGAAGCACCATAAACTATAAGAATTGCCAATAAAAATGTTATTTGCGAGATTCCGGTTGCTTTACCTCTGTTTTCTATTTTAGTATCATCTGTTACATACGCGTTAAAGCCAGCATTGTAAGCAGTAGAACCAAAAAATGTCATTACACAATCAAATAAAATAGCAATTGCGACTGCAACGAGTACAGGCCTTAAAAATGCAGCAAAGGGAAACATTACGGTAGTAATTGCCCAAAAAATAAATCCATAAAGTAGGATAGGTTTTCTTTTTCCTTTCACATCGCTATAGGAACCCATAATTATTGCAGCAACAGTACCCACAATAGTACTAAGTGCAACCATTATTGAAATATAGAATGGAACGGGTGCGATGACATTGTACATAAAAACATTGTAATATTGATTTTCTACAGCCCAAGCAATTTCCCCAGCTAGTGAGAATAAGATTATACATACTACAAATCGTTTAGGTAGTTTATTACTTTTTTTTTTGCTCATAAAGTTCAATTTTTTCTTATATAATCAGAATAATAATACTATATTTGTAATAAATGCTTATTAAGATTAATAAAAAATCAATTTCAAATAATTCTGATACCTCCCGTTTATAAAACGGTGAATATACAGAATTTTTTACATCTTTGTAAATTTTAATTTAATAAAAATATAGGTAATCGTAATATGAATACTAAACCTAATATTATTTTTATATTGACTGATCAGCAAAGACACGATACTTGCGGGTGCTACGGTCAATCTTTAGATGTGACTCCAAACCTCGCCAATTTAGCTAAAAAAGGAGTATTATTCATAAACTCATTCACTTGTCAACCAGTTTGCGGTCCAGCAAGATCTTGTATACAAACCGGAAAATACGCCACAGAAACAATGTGCTACAGAAATGGCGTTGCTTTACCAAAAAAAGAAAAAACAATAGCTGATTATCTTTCTCAAGCAGGTTACGAGGTTGGATATATAGGAAAATGGCATTTAGCAAGTACTATTCTTTTATCGAAAGAAGATATTGGCAAAAAGAAAGATTACCAGATCGAGCCGATCCCTTTGGAACTAAGGGGAGGCTATAAAGATTTTTGGTTGGCTTCTGATCTTTTAGAATTAACTTCACATCCGTATGAAGGCCATTTATTTAATAGCGAGATGGAAAAAGTGAATTTTATTGGCTATAGAGTTGATTCTTTAACTGATTTTGCCCTTGATTATATAAGAACCCGAGAATTAAATCAACCTTTTTTCTTATTCCTCTCTTATTTGGAGCCGCATCAACAAAATGATCAAGAGGAGTTTGTGGGACCAGAAAATAGTAAAGAAAGATTTAAGAATTACGATCCTCCAGGTGACTTAAAGGGAGTAGAGGGAGATTGGAAAGAATTTTTTCCAGATTATTTAGGAGCTTGTAATAGCATAGATAAAAACTTAGGCAGAATTCAAAAACTTCTAGAAAAGCTAAAAATAAACGATAATACGATTATTGTTTTTACAAGTGATCATGGGTGTCATTTTAGAACGCGGGTGTGGGAGTATAAACGATCTTGCCACGATTCTTCGATTCATATTCCGCTTCTTATTAAAGGTCCGGGTTTTCCTAAGGCTAAAAAAGTTAACCAATTAGTAAGTTTAATCGATCTTGCTCCCACTATTCTTAAATGTGCTGGTATTGAAATTCCTAATTATATGAGAGGAAGACCTCTCCAAGAATTAACAAATGAGCCAATTAATGATTGGCCTGAAGAAATATTTGTACAGATTAGCGAATCTCAAGTAGGAAGGGCGATCAGAACGCACAAATGGAAATATTCTATAAAAGCCCCTCGCAAAAATGGATTTCTTTACGCTAAAAGCGATGTTTATGTTGAGGAATATTTATATGATCTCGAAAATGATATTTACGAAAAACATAATTTAGTTGATGACCCCGATTATGCTGATATACGGAAAGAGCTTGCATCTAAATTAATCGAAAAAATGATAGAAATAGGGGAACCGAAACCAAAAATTTTACCTAACAATGCAAAATAGGATTAAGTCTGCGATAAATATATAAGTAAACGAATAAATCTAGAAACTTTTGGATTTTCTTTCTAGCATACATTATAAATTGGCTTTTTATACTTTCGAGACTAATTGTGTTATTTGATCTATAAAAAACTGATACTCCCCTTTACTTTAATTGATTTAAATATTTAAAAAAGAAGTAATTAGCGCTAATTAAACAAAGAATTTAGACTTTATTCAATAGATCATGGAATTGATCCAAGTATCTTGGGTGGAATCAAATTTATTTTTAAAATTTAAGAAAGAAAAGGAAGAGATAGCTGAGATTCTCCCAGAAACTGTTAAAAAGCTAAATGTTCAATTTCATTTAACTAAAGAAATGCGAAATCATCGTCCCCAAAACCATCCTCCTTTCTTAAACTCCATTAAGGAGATATATATTTCCCAAACTATTCTTGCTTTTTCTATTGAACTAGATCGTCTTATTGATATTGAAGGTCTAAAAATTAAAGTTATGAACATTACGCTTTTCTTGTTCTCAGGGCAGAAAAAGCGAATTTCAATAAATCGAGAATATCTATTATCGGATATAGAATACGAAGATGGTTTTTATCTCGAATACCTTGAAGGGGAGGATGAGGGAATTATCGATGCGGAGTACGAAGAGCAGAATACCTTCGACGAGAGATTTGAACCAGTTTCTAAAGTTGCCTTGATAAAAGAATCTAAAGAAGAAAAAGTAAAAGAAGAAAATTTCGAAAAGATTCCGCTTTTAAAAGAGGAATATGAGGAATGGAGAAAACTAAAAGGAGATAAAAGTTGGACAGCGACGATGTTCTCAGCTAGGGAAGAATTAAACGAGATAAGAGAGCTGAAAGAGGAATTGAAAGAAACTAATTCTTTAATCAGACAAATTGCCTTAAAAAACGCTGATTCGCTGAACAATCTTACAAAGGGGGGTATATCGCTGAATTATAACCCATCGAATACTCTTAACCCGCCTCCCGAAGCTTTGGGTTTACCACAATCGCCTCCTTCCAATAATCGAGGACCTCCCCAGAGAGCTAAACCTCCTTCAATTAATAGAAAATATGATCTTAACGAGGCTAACGCTCGTTTAAAATTAAAAGAACAGCAGATCTCTAAAGATAAAGTTGCGCTTATTAGAGAAATGAAAGAAAAAATTCAAAAACACGGAGATATTAGAAAAGTTTTAAAGAAAGTCCCTGAAGACGAATTGAATAGAGAAATCCCTAAAACCGACCACTTATCGTTCGTATTATTTAAACAAGGAAAAATTGAGGATAAAAGAGATAAGAATAAAGAAGAAGAGAGTTGAAGTCTTCAGATTTTAAATTTTTGGATAATTAACTACTCGTGATTATTTTAACAAAAAAAATGGATATATAAAAAAGATAAAAAAGAAAAAGGATAAAAGAATTGTTCAAAAGCATCTAAGCAATAGTAATATTTTCATTCAAATAAATGTCTTGGACGGCATTTAGAATTTTAATCCCTTCTGGTGTAGATTTCTTAAAAGCCTTTCTACCTAAGATTAGCCCCATCCCCCCAGAACGTTTATTAATGACGGCAGATTTGACCGCATCTACCAAATCGTTTCCACCTGACTCTCCGCCAGAATTAATAAGACCAATTCTTCCCATATAACAATTTGCGATCTGATATCGATTCCATTCTAAAGGATGTTCAGTTGCTAATTTATCGTATACAAGCTTATCAGTCCTTCCAAAATTTAATTCTAAGAATCCTCGATTTAAAGTTGAGATTTTTTGTTTAATAATATCCGCTTCGATAGTTACTCCTAAATGGTTTGCTTGGCTCTCCATATCGTTTGAAGTATGATAATCTTTACCATCTTTTACGAATTCTTCTTTATTTCGAAGATAACACCAAAGTACGCATACTAATCCCAGCTCATGTGCATAATTAAATGCTTCGCTTACCTCTTGGATCTGTCGTCTCGACTCTAGAGAACCAAAATATATAGTTGCACCCACAGCTGCTGCACCCATTTTCCAAGCTTGATCGACATTAGCAAACATTGTCTGATCAGAGATTTCTGGTTTTGTCAGAAGTTCATTATGATTTATTTTCACGATAAAAGGTATTTTTCTGGAATATTTTCTTGACATATTCCCAAGTATTCCTAAAGTCGAAGCGATAGCGTTGCAGCCTCCATCTAATGCTAATTTTATTATGTTTTCAGGATCAAAATAAGCGGGGTTTTTTGCAAAACTCGCAGAAGCGGTATGCTCAATTCCTTGATCTACAGGAAGCACAGAAAGATAGCCCGTACCTGCAAGGCGTCCGCGCTGATTAAACAAACGTTCCATGTTATTTAAGACTAGATTATTTCTGTCCGTCTGTTCAAACAC
>WJKD01000871.1 GCA_014729315.1 Promethearchaeota archaeon
GGGTGGTGGGGCCGAATGACATTGGATTCCGGATCGTGATATGTTGAGGCGAATTTGCAACCTTCCCCCATTGCAAATTCGCCCTGAAAGAATGCTCTTATTTTAGGAGTTGTAGGGCTGGGGTGGGAAAAAATAAGATTGCGAAAAAAAGTCTTGCATTTTTGGATAAAACTGGCTATCTTTAATTAAGATACATTACAATATTGCTAACTGATTGCACTTTTCGAAAAACGGTAAATTTTTCGATTGTTATTTGACATATATCAATACCTTATCGATATAATTTGCTGTAACCGGGGTTAGCAATGATTTTTTAGCCACCTAAGATTTTATTCAACTTAACCTCGAAAACACTTCAAAAGCCCCTTAGCACTTACATCGATTTAACCGATTGGTTAACAGCCTCAAAATGGGACTTAGCAATATGGGTATCGCAAGCCATTGATTTTTAAAGGCGGAAAACGGGTAGGGGTCAGAATTAGTGCCTCGCTTGATAGAGGATTGAGACTTTTTGAATCATGCTGTCGAATGCCTCATCCGTTGATGTCAGAATTAGTGCCTCGCTTGATAGAGGATTGAGACGCTTCGTCAAAACATTCCGCAATTTTTTCCAAAAACGTCAGAATTAGTGCCTCGCTTGATAGAGGATTGTGACAGCCTTCGGAATTAAAGATTAAAAATTAAAAATGAAAAATGATGGATGCCAAGCGGGAAGCAAAAGCTTTTTGCACTGCTGTTGTATTTGATTTTTAATTTTAGATTTTACATTTTGCATTCCGCAGGCGCTCTGCTGTTGTATTTGATTTTTAATTTTGCATTTAACATTTTGCATTCCGCAAGGCGTCCGTATCCCGTTTCACCCATCACGTATCACATCTTAACTTTGAACTTTGTTAGGCTATAAATAGTTATAACTTATAGAAGATAATCGCTTTTATGTTGAAGGAACGTTGAGTTCTGAGTCCATAGGTGAAGAAACTTCTAATTTATTAGCTGATATGATGCGGGAATGATCAAGCGATGGGAAATCCGCTGAAAGTTTTCGTATCGAACTTACATTAAGATCACGACTTTGTTTTCTTTAATCCGGAAAAAGGGAATAAGGCAGGTGGTTTTAATGAGGATCCGGAACACGGATCCGGTCAATCGATTGATGGTGTAAGCGCTAACGTTGTAAATCGGAACAAGTTGTATTGTAACAGGTTTTACCAGAAAATTTTTAGAGAATTTTAGAGCGAAGCGAAAAGATTGTTGTTCTTTAAAATATCCATAAATTGATAACTACTTTACTACTTTACGGTTCTCCCTCTTTGCAACCGTGATTTAGCAATAGATACATGCGCCTTGAACGGAAGAAAAGACCTTGAATGGCTTCACGTATTTACCGTTTGAGGCGCTTATTTTTTAGCCCGCTTGCTTTGCATTCCATAAATAAATCGCATCCATAACCAACGATTCAATCCATTTTTTCTTTTAGTTTGTTTTTTAAATATATTCCTCATGCAACATCATCAAAACGAAAGAGCCTTTGCCCTGTAGAGCTTTTTTGTGTCTTCTCGCTAAGCATCGGGTCGGGTGGGTGGCTGGCGTGGTGAGATTAAAAAAAGGGAACGTCGAAACAGTCGAACCAGGAAACAACCGTCGCAGGCGGAAGCGGGGAACAGATTCGGAATTAACTTAATGCTTTTTTTATCATCCATATCAGCATCGGGCCGGGTGGGCGGAATGTGTGGTGAGATCAGAAAAAAGCGGCACAGGGCACGGCGACGGAATCAGAAAAACGAGAATGCTTTTGACTTAAAAACCGGGTCGGGAAATGAAGAGAGCCAACGAGAGGCGGCGGGACTGAGGGCGGGTAGAGCGAAGGGTTGGGTGTTGTGGTGAAGGGAGCGGACAGACAAGGGGGATGGGTTGTGAAGTGAAGGGGGCTACCTTATATGCCGCCGAACGATAACGACCGTAATTTCCGTGATTGAGCGCATCGTACATGCATTGTTTCGGGGGGTGGTTATTGGTTACGTAATTTAGTAACGGGATAGATAACGAAAGGTAAAAGCGAGCTCAACTCAGCTACGCCTCTAACGGAAAAAAAATCTGACGTGCACTGCTGTCGTATTTTTTTCCGTTTGTGGCGTTCAGGAAACCCATCAAACCGTGATGAGCGCATCCAAACGTTGGACGCTTTGAACAGTAAAACATTCTATGCGTGTCGGCATTCGTGTTTTACTGTTTAAGGCGTACTTCCGAATAACGTCATGAAGAACGGAAAAAACATTCCCTTTTGAAGAAATGAAAAAGCGCTATAGCCGTCAACATCTTACGTGCTGAGCTTACGTGTTGACGGCTATTGCGCTTCGGTTGCCCACTTTACAGGAACGAACGAATAACAACGTGATGTGCGTTGACCAGTAAATTTCTTTCGTGTCGGCTTTCGTGGTTTTTACTGGTGAAGGCACACCTGCACGGAGTAAATAAAGACAGAAGTTAACTGACTATTACTTCGCATAAGCCATTAAATGTCGGAACTTCTTCTCGCTCGGCATTCGTGGTTCCGACGTTTATGGCGCAAGGATTCTGGAATAATAAACCATCAGCTAACCTAAAAACATTGTGACCATGAAAAAGGTTCGGCTTCGGATTTAGACCAACGCTTCCTGATGTGAAAATGAAGGAACGCAAATGGAGGTCAAGTTCTACCCGCTTGGCATTCGTATTGACCTCCATTGCGCAAACGTGAGCCGTTGACATATAATGCGATAGCGGAACGTCAGCTAACCTAAAAACATTGTGACCATGAAAAAAGGTTCGGCTTCGGATTTAGACCAACGCTTCCTGATGTGAAAATGACGCAGAGCAATGGAGGTCAAGTTCTACCCGCTTGGCATTCGTATTGACCTCCATTGCGTATTATAAACTGAATGAAGCGTCTCAACACTTTCATGTTACTTTTTCTTTGTTTCTTCATCGCTCTTTTAATAACAACTTGCGCCATTGCAATTTATCGGTAGACCAGCCTAATATATTCGTTTTTTCTTTTTGAGTGTTGTGTGGCTTTTATTTTTCTTCTTGGTGGCGCCTTTATCAACATTTGATAAAGGCGGCTCCCATTCACTATATTGATAGTTACCTTTATCACCGCCAGCTTCACTTGATATTTTTCGCCCTTCAAAGTGGTCCCCGGCACCTATGTTTTTGACCTTTTTTGTGCTTAGGATGCCATCTATCATAATATGATAATAAACAAAATTGAAAAAAGAGCAGATAATAATTATTGTGTATTGCTAAACAATTGATAAAAAGCTTGACAATTAAATAAAAAATTATTAATTTTTTTAAAGTCATACTTTGTGTTTTTAGCAAAGAAGAAATGAATTTTTATTTTATTTAAAAAGGGATATAAAATGGCCATTACAACCGCAAAAACAGTAGCCGATTTCATTATTCATTTTTATCATTTGCATGGTGACTGTATAACAAATTTAAAGCTTCAAAAGCTGCTTTATTTTGCGCAAGGATGGTATATAGCGTTATATGACGAGCTATTATTTGAAGACGAAATTCAAGCCTGGGTACATGGCCCAGTAGTCTACACAGTTTACAATGAATTCAAAAGCTTTGGTAGTAATCCAATTACCTACGAGCCACTAGAAATAAGTCTACCGTTAAAAGTCAAAAAGCACCTTATTGAAGTTATAAAAGCATATGGTGATTTTAGTGCTTATCAGTTATCCTTAATTACACATCAAGAACCGCCGTGGAGAAATGCAAGAAACGGGTATGCTATAGATGAACCGTCGACATCAACAATTTCAACAATTGATATGAAATCATATTTTAAAAAATTAGACTCAGAGTCTTAATTTAAATCGAAGCAGTAAGTTGAAAAAACCGAAATCGATTAAAAGTAAAAAGATAAAAACCCCGCCGATTAGTCCACAAAAATTTATCTCATTTTCTTTTAAATATTGGGATAATAATCATCCAAAATTTAAAATTAATGATTGTGATTCAATCTTTTTTTGTAAGTTAACTACACGACTTAAAGATATTTCTGCTATCGAGCCATTAAGTTTTTTAGCTAATCGTAGTAAAGCGCTGAGAGCGCATCCAATAAATTGGGTTGAAACAACAGAACCAGAAGGATTTACACATTTAAATTATCAACTCAGGGATTTAGATGCTTATCAATTTAATATTTCTAAAGAAAGAGGTAGAATTCATGGTTTTTTAATTGAACACATTTTTTATGTGATATGGATTGATTCGGATCATAATTTATATGAATAAAAAAATAAATTATTGAGAATAAAATGACATATTTCGGTAATTTAAAAAGGCTAAATCTTCGGGATGTGTGGAAAAATGAAGCAAGGGAATTCACTCCATGGCTGGCAAAAAATATTAGCGAGCTTGGTAAAACTCTCGGCATGGAATTAGAATTAAAACAGATGGAAGCAAGCGTCGGGGAATTCTCGCTTGATTTGCTGGCAAATGATGTCGGTAGAAATAAAGCTGTGATAATCGAAAATCAAATTAGCTCAACAGATCATGACCATCTTGGAAAGCTGCTGAC
>WJKD01000872.1 GCA_014729315.1 Promethearchaeota archaeon
AAAACGCACAAGTTAAGTTATTAATTTGATTTGCTCGGGTTTTTCGATTTTATCATAATTTTGGATTGTATCTAGCAATCTAACATGATCTTCTTTCGAAACAAAATTTAAAAGTGATTTGCCGATAAGCTTTTTTTCTCCAAAACCCAGCTTTTTATAGAACGACTTTCTATTTACATATTCTATAGTAAGATTTTCATCTAGGGCGACGATACAGACTAATTCTTCAATAAAATTAAGAATTTGACTTTTAATAGATCTTTTTTCCGAAATTGCGTTCCTGTTATAAAGCAAAATGCCCTACATGAAAATTATGTTTTTTGTACTGACCCTAAATGTGATTATTTAGAGGAATAATTCTTATTTAAAAATTTGGTTATCAATAAAAAATTAAGATCACTATTAAATATCTCAAATAACTAGTGCTTAAACATGAAGCTTGAAAGCAAGGATTTTTCGAATAATGAGCTTATGGACACAAAATTTACCTGCGATGGAAAGGATATATCACCGCAATTGGAATGGACCCAAATTCCAGAAAGTACTAAATCGTTTGCCCTCTCTTGCATAGATCCAGATGCTCCTGCTGGCGATTGGATACATTGGTTAGTATATAAAATTCCGGCCGATAAAAGGGAGATCCCCCAAAATGGACCGGTCTTAGGTATTGAAGTTGAGAATGATTTTGGGAAAACTGATTATGGAGGACCCTGTCCGCCTAGTGGAACGCACAGATACTTCTTCCGGATATACGCTTTAGATGTCGAGAACTTGGACGGAATCAATAAAAACAACTTTATCGATAAGGTCAAGGAACATACAATTGAATCTGCAGAAATTATCGGATTATATAAAAGATAAGGATTATTTTGACAAATTCAGTTTTCTTTTTATTTTCTCTAGTAATTTATAGAAATTGGAAAAAAGAAGATAATATTAATCATTCATCGTGCCATTTCATAGCAAAATTCCATATTTTCATTGATACCGGATTTATAATAATTGAGATATAATCGCCAATCCAGTTTTTGCGTTTCCATCTTATTTCGAACATGTTGTTACCGGTGTTCATTTCGGGATCTGCGTATATTCCATCAAATTCAGCGTCTTCGGGAGGTACAAACCATGCATCAACTTTCTTTTTAAGCTTTTTTCTGATTTGTTCTTTATCCTCGATATTTTTTGATGGTATATACTCCGAAGGATTATTAAAAAACAATATATCTCCAGTTTTAATATCTAATTCTGCTTCGCAATCTTTCCGCCCCAATCCAGAAACTTTGCATCGATATATTTCCTTAGCAAAATGATTATTATATCCAAAGGTCCCTTCTTGCAAAATCATCTCGTTTAGCTCAGCAGAATTCATATTCGCTAGTTTGGTTAAGGCAATCTTATCTAAAATTTGACTTGGCATTGCACCTTCTGGAATTTTTCCACCATTCAAAGAGACACACCCTCTAATATTTTTTAATTATTCTTTAAATTCGTATAAAATTGACATATTAATTAGAATTTTTAAATTTTCATACTAAAATTATTTTGATGGATATAGTGAGCGAAATCGCTATTAGTTATAATGAATTTTTTATTGGAAAGAAAATATCTCCTTATAATCTTGCAAACGCTTCTCGCAGAAATTTCACTGTTCTTTCAAAATCTTCGGATGTGTTATAGTAGTTTATTCCAAATCTGATGAGGGTTTCTTTTGCAGACTTTGGATATTTTTTAAGAGAGACATAAATATTGTTTTTGGATAATCGACGATGAATCTTTTTTGCTTTATTGTGCTCAACAGTTATAATTCCAGAACGAAATTCTTTTTCTAAAGGTGTGATATATTGAAAATCAAATTCTTGAATATATTCTAAGAATTCATTTGTCAATGAGATAATTCTTTCTTGTATTCGCTCGATACCTGTCCGAATGTTCCCTCCGCCTATTTTATTCTTAATTAAATCGAAAGCACCCCCTAAACCATAAAGAGACGCAAAATTTGGACAGCCTCCCATAGAATCTATAGCTCGAGTATTTTTTATGACATTCAAATTATCGCTATCCATATCAAACGGATTTTCAACGCTTAACCAACTGGTAAAAGGTAGAGTTCTTTCTTTTATAATATCTTCGTTAATGTATAAAATACCTATACCAAAACCACAGGCAATCCACTTCAAAGCGCAACAAACCATAATATCGATGTTATATTTTTTTACATCTATTCTAAACGCTCCAAAGGATTGAGTCGAATTAATAATATTCTTTAAATTATAGTCTTTACATAATTTACCTAAATCTTCTAAATTTTGACGAAATCCATTGAAAGATTGAACATGACTATGGACTATGTATTTAGTATTCCTTTTTAGTTCGTTTTGAAAATTTTCTACCAAGTATTTGTTCTCTATTTGTTGGACTTTCCGGCATGGATAACCCAGACGCTTAAAAGCGTGAACCGATGCGGGAAATTCAACTGAAGGATATAGTATTTCGCCTTTTTCTTGCTTAAATAAACGAGCTATTGTATGTATCCCGGAGGAAGTGTTAAATAAAAACGCGATTTCTTCTGGTTTCGCGTTAATATATTCAGCAATCTGTTTTCTTGTTTGATCTATTTCCAAAAAAAAGAGCTCGTGGTGTAAATCGCCATAATTTAACATCTCGTTAAAGTATTCCATACTTTTTGCATACGCGCTCTTCAGCAGAGGAGATGAACTGGCAGCAGCTAAATAAGTTAAATTGTTTAAAGCGGGAAACTGACTTTCTCGTATATTTTTCCAATCAACGGGCATTTTATTTTTCTTTTTATTGGGGAATAATTTGTAAAATACAATACGAGATAGAATTTATAATTTGTAGATTTATTAGAGTTCAAAATAGCCAGCTTAACCAAATTTAAATTTTTAAAATATAAATCAAAAATTAATATATTTACAAAAATAGAGTTGAATAAGAATGTATTTAGTGCGAGCTTTGTTTAAGATAAAATTTCAAATAGAGCTTTAAAAAAATAAATAGAGGAAAACTGTTTTGTCGAAAGTAATTGACGATATTTGGATCATAAAAAAGGAAGGATTGGTTTTGTTTAGTATAGTTAATGAGACTAAAATCGCAAAAGAATTAATAGGTTCTATGATCAGCGCATTAGATTGCTATGCAGACGAATTTATAAAAGGAAATTTAACAAGTATCGATATGCTTACCACTCGATTTTTTATCAAACGATTTAATGACATTTTACTAATTGCAACTTCGTCGAAAAAAGAAAGAAAGGTGAACGAAGCTCTCGATAAAATAGGTTCGAGATTTCTAAGCCTTTACTCAGATACTTTGAATAATTGGAATCACGATACAAACGAGTTTATCGAATTCAAGGAAGAAATTCAAGACATATTAGAAAATCCTATAAATAAATTCTTGGTTTCCCTTTAGATAATTTTTCTTATTTTTGATCAGTTTTTTACGATTTTATAGTTAAAAAATCCATTGTGAATTAAGGACCATTTAGCGCCGTTCTAATCCGTCAATCATCCTTTACTTCCAGCGAATTAATTTCTTTAACTCTTTTAGACATACTTCACCAAATTTGTCGATAATGATAAAAATTAATCTGAAATCTCAAATATATCTCAAAATAGAACTTTATATTAATTAATTCCGATTTCTTATACAATCGGTGTACTTTGAAAATTATTGTTAATTTGAGTTAGTCGATATATAATTCAATCTAAATTAGTCTTTATATATAGAAATCTGAATTCAAAAAAAGAAAATAGAGATAAAAAAGATTAGGTTCCGTTTACAATTTTTTCTTTTGGAGCATATGCATCTTGAACTGCGTAATTGTTGAAATTTATAGAATAATGGTCTCTCCAATAAGATTTAATATCTTCCAATGTGGTCTCGTAAATACTCTCCTTTAACTTACCTTCGGTTCGGATCAACGCACCCATAGGTGTTGCCACAATTTCACCGTCCCTAACGACGATTTGACCCTCTTTTATGGTATATGCTGCGTTCGAAAAGGCTTTTTCTATTGCGTGGCCATCGTAATTTTCTGGATCTAATTTGTAGATCGCAACATCTCCTATTGCTCCAATCCCTAGATGACCTCTATCTTTGAGTCCTAAAGTCTTAGCGTTTCCAGCTCTAGTCACGATACAAAGTTCGTTTAGAGTATACTCTCTATCGATATCAGGTAATTGAGTAGCTGTGCTTGCTTTTTTAGAAACGATATTTTCAAGCATATCCTTTCTTGACTTACGGTCCATTAACCATTTGTAAGCTTGAGGATAAGTGGTAAATGGCGCGCCATTTGGATGATCAGTTGTTAAAGAAATTTTGTAAGGATCTTTAACTAAAAGCATCGTTTCAAGACCAATAGCCCATTGTACGGCATTTACTCCAACTTTCGGACTAAAGAAATATGGAACAATTCCAGATCCAGACTCTCCTTCTACTTGACCATTAATCCACTTCGTTCCTGGCTTAGCTCCCCATGGAGACATTCCTCCTAAATGATGAAGCGCAAACTCCCAGGGTCCGTCTCCTGTCATTGTAGTGGTGGCGTATTTAGTGAAAACTATCTGACCGCAATCAACAGTAATGTGATTATGAGCATTTACATAATCTGCGATTTCTGCTGCTCCAGATTCGAAATTTCCCCAGTTTGAACCTCCGTAAGCATTAAATTGTACGTGTGTACAATGGAATGTCTTGTCTCGTCCCTTAAAGTTTGGTTCGATATCCTTAGTAATATCAAAAGTTTCGAGCGAATGCTTGTAGTTTCCAGGGTGTCCAAGATTATTGCAATGAACGTGAATTGAGTGAGGTAAACCTAGCATTTCATTAACTTTAGCTAAGCTGCTGACGATTTCTCTGGGAGTGACTTCCCAATGAAATACGGGATCGTCCAAGCTTTCACAGTTTTTACCCCACGCCCAATTTTCAACTCCCCCTGGATTTACAATTTTTATTGCGTATCCTTTTGTAGCTTTAAGAATAAATTGAATATAGCCAGCTAATTTTTCAAGATCGCCTTCTCGGACATATTTTAGGACATACCAGTTATTTCCGAATAAAGGAAATGCCAGTTTATCAATATTAGGGATCTCCATAAATTCTTCGTGTGTATGACGCGCTTCTAAGAGAGGCATCGCAGGTT
>WJKD01000873.1 GCA_014729315.1 Promethearchaeota archaeon
GCATAAGACCAATTCTACAGATATAGTAAATGAATTGATTAAACTGGTTAAAAATATCTACGGTTTCGATATTAATGAAATTGCTGTCAAATTAAGCATTCTTAAAATCATTAAATGGATTTTTGAAAAATTCGGGTTTATTTCCTCCAAAATTAATAAAATTTTAATTAAAAACATTCGAAAGAAAAATATAATTATAGATCCAATTGATTCAAAATACGATTTAGTCGTTGGAAATCCTCCTTATGGAAATATTTTATCTGAAAAAGAAAAACAGATATTGAAAACTCAAAATATATTTAATAAAGATATCTACTGCGCGTTTATATTAAAAGTATTAGAATTCAATCCACGTCTGGTTAGTTTTTTAGTTCCGAAAAGTTTTCTTTTAAGAGAAAGCTACCTCTCATTTAGAACTCAGCTTCTTTCTAATACGAACATTCTAAGAATCTACGATATAGGCTCTAATCAATTTAGAGCGGCAACAAATGAGGTCGCAGTTATTATTTACGAAAAAAAGTATGATGAAATGGGTAAACCTCTTAAAGTTTTTGACTACCCCGATGAGTCTATAATAACCTATGATAATCAACAAGTCGATTGTCTTAAAATATGTCTTAATAAAGACTGTCTGTTAATTAATAGGGCTAAAAAATTTAGCGTTTACACTTCGGAGAATAAATGTCCTATTTGCAAGAAGGAAACAATTGACCTTAATCGAATAAGAATTAAACCAAGCGAAGAAATTTTTCGATTAATAAACAAAATCGAAGATATAAGTAATTTAAATTTTCTTAATGTTAGAGATTTTCCTCAAATGAAACGGGGGGAAGAAGATATTGGTTTACGAGAGGTTAAAAAAAAACTTACGAAAAATCTTCAAGGTTCCTGTTATTTCGTTGACGCGAAACAAGATTTCCAATATTATCATCTTAATCCAAGACAATCTTTTAATATAGAAGAAATCGACGACAGCATCCTGAAAGGAAAGAATTACGAGTATTACATAAAATCCAAGCTCTTAATTAAACACAATAATATTGTACCAGAAGCGATTTATTCGGAAGATCAGTATTGTTTTACCTCTTCAATATATTCTCTATTAAACCCTGACCTTAAGATGCTTAAATTTTTATGCGCAATAATGAACTCCGCTTTAATCCAATTTTATTGCATTTACGCAATTAATAATCAAAAAAATACCACTATTAACTTAAATCAATATATGATTAGACATCTTCCAGTAAAGAAACCTAACAAAATCGTAAAAAATATCATGAGCGTTCTAGTTGATAGTATAATTGCTTATTTACAAACTCGAAATGGTACATACGATAATAAGGCTTATAATATGTTCAGAGAAATAGATCAAAAAATATTTGATCTATACAAGCTTAACAAATTTGAACGAAAACTAATTATTGAAGATGTAAGAAAAAATATTAGTTTTTTTTCCAAAGTATATTCCAATTGAATTTAAAAGGATTATTCCTTTAAAGCTTTAAATTTGAAGTCGCAAATCTTGTCTCCTGCACCAATAAATTTACTTCTTTCCAATTTAATCCGTGGATTGAACTCTCTTATTGCCGGTAAAAAGAATGGTATACACATCTCTTTGCAAATTGCTTCCATTTTTTCGTGTCTTTCGGGATTTCTTTCCATTGCTGCCATGTAGGGACAATGGGTCATCTGAAGTAGGGCATTATCTTCTTTTAGATTAATAATCTCGTATTCATACCCCTCACAACTCCAAGAAAATGTGAGAATCTTAATTAGATCTTTTAATGTTCTTTCTTTTATCTTTAAATATTTGATCAGCCTTCGAAAAATAATTTTGTATAGCCTTTGCCACACTATTATGTCAATCTCTAACGCTTTTGACCAATTTAGTTCGTTTTCGATTTCTATAATCCAAAGGCCGTCTAAAGTGAAAAAGTTTTTCTCAAAATAAAATAATTTATCTTCATTGTTTATTATTCGAGGAATATATCTCTTTTTTGAAATAGCATCCCGAGATTTAGCTTTAAATATAAATGTGCAAACAGAATCTGATAAACCTTGAAATTTCTCTCTTATTATTCTTATATTTGAATTAAAATGATTGACAATATGATCGTATAAAGAAATACACATATCTTTACATATTAAGGGAATCTTATCCTGTCTTTCGGGATTTCTGTCCATAGCTTCTTTATACGGACACGACATTATTTCAATTGCCATCTCCTCTTTTTCGTTCTTGATTATGTGATAGTTCCATCCTTCCACAGACCATCGAAATGTTAGAATTTCTACTAGATCCTTTAATGTCTTCGTTTTTATACCTAAATATCTTCTAATCCTTCGCACGATTATTTCTAAGAGTCTCATCCATACTTTGGAATCTATAATCAAAGCTTTGTCCCAATCAGTTTCATTTTCTGTTTCAATCATCCATAAACCGTCTAAAGTAAAAAAATTTTTTTCGAAGAAGAATAACTTATCTTCCTTATCAACTTCCATCATCATTTATCAACAATTAATAATTGCTAAAAAAGGAGATCAAAGCTTTCTATACCTAGTTTAGATGTCTAGATTATGATTAAATAAGTTCTTCTTAATAATTGGGGAAAATAAATGAATATCTTACTCTTTTGTAAATTGATCATGACTCAAGTTTATATATAACCTCCATCAATAACACTATTAAGAATATTGTTCTTTACATCTGAGGCATTTAAATGACTTTATCAAATTTATTAATAACTGATATTATTGCAGCAATCTGTTATATCTCTTTTATTGCGATCTTCGTCATAATTGGGTTAAGAATGGCACTAAAATATTTTGAGCATAAAAGAATCGAACTGATTTCTGTTGGACTAGCATGGATACTCGTCAGTAGTACTGCGTGGGATAATTTGTACTTTTTTATTCACTTTGTTTTGATCGGAGAACCACCAGAATTATTGTTTGCTTTCCTTGTTTATACTTTTAGGATCTTTCTTCCTATTGCACTCTTTTTATGGATATTTTCGGTAACTAAATTGATTCCTATGATTAGAAAAACTAAGATAATTACTCTCTTAATTCATTTTGCGTTTGTAATCGTAGCATTAGGCTTTTATATTTTCGCTTTAATCACTTTATTTACAGACATTCTTGATGCATCCACAGAGTCGCTTTTTATAGTAGTATATTTTTCGTTTGTTACTATAATGGGTGTGTTCTTTATGATATCAATTCTCACATCTGGATTTTTTATCGTGAGGAATGCTTCAAAATCAGAGGATCCAAGGCTTAAATTAGAATCCAAGTTTTTGTTGAGCGCCTTTATCATCTCTTCGATATCAACGATAATTTCACAGATTGCTTTAGCTTCAAGTGGAGAAGGTGGAGTATATGATCAATACCATCTTGCGCCCAGCATTGCACCTATCTTTGTTTTAATGCACATTGCTCTATTTATCAGTGCAATCTTATTTTATCTTGGCTTCTTTCTATCTGAACGGGTATATCGGTTTTTAAAAAAAACGGAATAAAAAAGGTTGAATAAAAGGCAGAAAAGAGCATTCTAATAATAAGGTCCTATTATTCTTTTTTTTAAAATTTATTTACAAATTAATTTTTTTCCATTCAACATTGACTGTCCTGATTGAGAATTCACCGCTATACGAAGTTCAATTTAATATTTGATATTGAGAATTTAATTTAAAGCTCTCAATCTTCGATAATCGAACCTAAAGTATCTTAAAATTAATATATGTTAAATTTTAAATAGTCCAAATTTATATATAACATCTAGGTATAAACTTATTAGGAATATATTTCAATGTCTTAGGTAAATTTAATGATACCCTCTGATTTGTTAGTTACTGATATCATTGCTGGCTTCTGTTATGGCGCTTTTACTATAATTTTCGTAATAATTGGATTAAGAATGGCACTAAAATATTTTGAACACAATCGAGCTGAATTGATTTCTGTTGGAATCGCGTGGATACTTGTCAGTAGTTCTGCGTGGGATAATTTTTATTATTTTATTCACATGCTTCTAATCGGAGAACCGTCTTATTTATTTTTTACATTTTTGGTCTATACTTTTAGATTAGGACTTCCCATGGCACTCTTTTTGTGGATGTTTTCGGTAACTAAATTGATTCCAATGCAAAATAGAATCAAATTATTCGTAATTTTGATTCACTTCATTTTGTTGATCATATCAATAATTCTATATATCCTTGCTTTGATAACACTTTTCACGGACTTATTAGGAATTGCTGGAGAGTCTCTATTTATGATTATTTATTTTTCATTTATCACCATCACTGGAGTAATTTTAATGATATCGACATTAACCTCTGGATTTTTTATAGCACGAAATGCGTCAAAGTCAAACGATCCAAGATTTAAATTAGAGTCTAAGTTTCTTTTAAGTGCCTTTATTATTTCCTCGCTGTCAATGATTGTTATACAAATTGCTTTAGCTTCGAGTGGTGAAGGAGGCGTGTATGATCAATATCACCTCGCACCCGCTATTACAACAATCTTCGTTTTAATGCACATCACTTTAGTTATCAGTGCAATCCTCTTTTACCTTGGATTCTTCTTATCTGAAAGATTATATAGATGGTTAAAAAAGTCTGAATAAAAAAAAGAACAGAAACAAGAATATAGATATGACTAAAATCAAAGTAGTTTGTCCGAAATGTAGTAAAAAAGGTTTTTTTGAGCTTCCAGAAAATATTTTAAAAAATGTTAGTAGAGGTGTTATGTCTGTGAATATTCCACAGAATCTCTTCTGCGAACACTCTTACCTTGTATATATCGATAAAAATTTTCAAATTAGAGATTATTTTTTCACCGATTTTAAAATAGAACTACCAAAATTGTCGCCAGTTATTGATTTAAAGGAAGAAAAATTATCGTCGACTAACTTAGAAAAATTTTCTTCCATAAAATTATTCATAACTGCCGCCTCTCTTTCATATGTTATTAAAGGGATTATTTCCAAGAAAAAAATTGTTTTTATCATTGACACACCTCATTTGAAAAATAATTTCCATGATTTCTTTTCGTTTCTAACTCAAAATTCTTATGAAACTGATATTTTAATCTTGACTATGGAAGAACACAAGGGAAATAA
>WJKD01000874.1 GCA_014729315.1 Promethearchaeota archaeon
AGTTCAAAAAGAAGAACTCTCGCTAAAGTACGCAATATTAGGCGCTGAAGGATGGGCCGAATCTACGAGAAAAACGATAGAAGATCGTTTAGGTATTAAAGCATACGATAATTACGGACTTACCGAAGCGTGGGGACCTGGTGTAAGCGTAGAATGTCAAGAACAAGATGGATTACACTTATGGTCGGACTATTTTTATCCCGAAATTGTTAACCCAAAAACAGGTGAAGTCTTGTCGGAGGGCGAGACCGGCGAGCTAGTTTTAACAAGCTTATACAAAGAAGCTTTACCGATTTTTAGATATAGAACTGGTGATATCACTTCTTTAAGAAGGAGCGAATGTCCTTGTGGAAGAACTGGATTCATAATTGACCGTATCAAAGGAAGAAAGGACGATATGCATGTCATAAAAGGAGTAAACGTATATCCCTCAATGATCGAAGAAGAAATTTTCAACTTGTCTGAATATTTCACCGATATCTATTTAATCATCTACCATACGGTTGGCGTCATGGATCAGGTAACAGTTAATGTAGAAGTAAAGGCGGGGGTTAATTCTGACAAAGCCAAAGAGGAATTAGAAAAAAATCTCCTTGAAGCAACCTTTCTAAGGATTGATGTTCAAACCTTCCCTCCTGGGGCTTTACCTCGCCAAGAAGGTAAGGCAGTCCGATGTCAAGATCTGAGAGATAGGCCAGATGGGTACAAAGGATGGCTCAAAATGATGCAGGGCAAATAAATTGATCAAAAAAATTTTATTTTTTCTTAATTTTTTCCGATTTAAAGATTTCATTTAATTATTTAAAAAAGAAGGTATAAAAAAAAATTTAAAATTTTTTGTTTGAATATTTGGTTTTCAAATATTTATTCTTCTGACTTGCCTCGTCTCATAACATCAAATATTTCCTTCAAAAACTCTGAGCTTGGTTTAGATTTAGGTGTTAACTTTGATATTACAGGAAATGCGATTAGAGCGATTATTTGGGAGACTATAAATTCGTGGACTGAACCAATCGTAATTACCATCCAAGGTGTTACTAAAATCGGAAATCTTGCGATTGCTCCTAGAACTCCTGGATAAGTTAAACCAACAGCTGCCCATGCGGCAGATCCTCTAAATAATAGGAACCATAATATTGCTGAGATTAATGCTGCTGCGCCACTCCCAATAACTGCCTTTGATGTTCCTTTATCCCAGAATAAACCAAACACATAAGGGATTAAGATGGTTGAAGCCATCGCTGCCCAGGCAAACATACATAAAGCAAGCACTGCACCTGGTTTGAGTAATGCTAAGAATACAGCAATTACTACTAATGCTGTTGTCGTTATTTTAGTGATATATAAAGTTCTATCGTCGCTTGCGCCTGTCTTTGTTTGATATACATCAATAGAAAATCCACTCGCCGCAATCATTATAACTTTTTCTCCTGTAGTTAAGGAAGCTGCAGTTATTGCCGCCATAAATAACCCAATTAATATGGGGGGTAAAACTGCAATCATTAGAAACGGTACTGCCGCTTCTCCTGCTCCTGCTGCTATTGTATTATATGTTGCTTTATCGTTTTTAAAGAAATATGCTCTTGCAATAGCTCCGTTAAACCAAGCAAAAATTGCGACCAGAAACGCCCATACACACGAAAATACTAATCCCCATCGAATGGAACGCTGTTTTTCGGCAGTGTAGAATCTGGTGATCATCTGGGGCATTCCCCATACACCGAAGGATGTGACGAGAATATAACCAATCACTCCAAATCCTCCAGCACCAGGGAAGGTAGTCAATGCTCCACTTCCCAATCGTTCTTTGGTCTCTATTTCTCCGAGTGTAACTAAAAATGCATCAAATCCACCAATAGCTATAATTCCGAAGAAGAAGATACATAGAACACCGGTCAACATAATTATACTCTCAGCAGCATCCGTCCAAATTGCACCATGGGCGCCACCAACATTCAGATAAACGATTGTTATACCTCCACAAATAATTACTGCGATAGGATATGCTAAAGGATTACCTGGCATCGCAACGGATAATAACAGACTTAAACCCATGTAAATGGAGACTAAATAAATTGTCTCGAAGAACAATATGACTACTGATGTAAATGTTTGAATTTTTGGATCTTTATATCTCTTACTTAAAAACTGAGGAACCGTCATTGACTCAAAATGGGTTCCTAAGGACTTAGTTCTTGAGCCAAATAAGACAAAGACTAAGAAAACTCCGACCAGAACATCAATAGCCGCAACCCAGACTACACCAATACCCCAGAGCCATGAAAACTGACCTCCACCAACGATCATCACTGCGGAAAAATAAGTTACTCCAAATGATAACCCAAGTAAAAGAGGACCAATTTTTCTGCCTGCAACCATAAAGTCTTCTAAAGTTTTTGTCTTCCTCTTAGCATAAAATCCAGCAACAGCAAGAAATATCAAATACGCAACGATCACTATCCAAAACATCCATTCGTATCCTGTTGCTCCTTGCATCAACATTTTTTAGGCACCTCTTGGTTTTCTATATAATATTGTATATATAATAGAAAGAATCACAGTCACAATTCCAACTATGATACCAAGTGTAATAGTCCAATGTAATGTAGCTAATAACATGTGTTTTACACCATTTATACTTTTTTTGTTATTTTTTCTGTTTTTATAATATTTGAAAAGAATGGGAAAAACTTCCCATTAGTGTTAATTTAAACTAAGTTATATATAAAACTTTAAAAACCTTTTTTTTTGTAGATAATATTCTTGTGATACTAATTATGGTTCAATTGGATGATTTTATAAGGAGTGTGACAAATTGACAAAATTTGCTTTACATAATTATTTATTAGCTTGACCTAAAATATCCCCTTTTCTTACGTTCCCACTTTTTTCCCATTAACCTTCTAAGCCTATTGTTAATTTCAAATTCCCAAATTGAATTTGAAAAAACCGTATTATTTATTTTATTAAATTCACCCTCGAATTTTTCGCTGTTTTGTTAGATGGATTAAAAAAATGAAAAAATTTTAATAGTGAAGTATGTTATTTTTTTCATTATTAAACACGAATCTAAATTTAATCGAGATTGAGATAAGATGGTTCATTATTGGAATGAAAAAGCGGAAACTATGCCCCGGGACGAGTTAGAGAAGCTACAAGGGCAAAAATTAAGAAAATTAGCGGAGTATGTTAACGAGAATGTAGAATTTTACAATAAAAAATTTAAAGAAATGGATATCTCACCAGCTGATATAAAAAGCATTGAAGATATTACAAAATTACCACTTACGTGGAAGACAGATTTAAGAGATCATTATCCATTTGGATTGAACGCAGTAGCAATGGACAATATAATCCGAATACACGCATCTTCCGGTACTACTGGTAAACCTACGGTTGTGTCTTATACAAAAAAGGATATAGACGACTGGACCGAATTAATGGCGAGAACAGTAGTAGCACCAGGAATTACAAAAAGTGATGTCGTTCAAAATGCTTATGGCTATGGTCTTTTTACTGGGGGACTTGGTTTTCATTATGGAGCTGAGAAGGTTGGATGTTCTGTTATTCCCATTTCAGGTGGTAATACTGAGCGCCAATTAATGATTATGCAAGATTTCGAGTCAACAGTGTTAACTTGTACTCCAAGTTATGCTCTTTATATAGCAGAATATGCAAAAAATGAAGGGATCGATGTGGAAAAATTAGCTTTAAAAAAAGCCATCTGTGGGGCTGAACCTTGGTCTGATAATCTAAGAAAACAAATCGAAAAGATCTTACATATTGACGCTTACGACATTTATGGTTTAAGTGAGATTTATGGACCAGGAGTTTCAGTCGAATGCGAAGAAAAAAATGGGATGCACATCTGGGAAGATTTTTTTATTGTCGAAGTCTTAGATAAAAAGACCTGGGAACCAGTGAGCGAGGGAGAGGAAGGCGTTTTAGCTTTTACAACATTGGAAAAAACGGGAATCCCTTTAATTAGATATATAACTTACGACATAGCGACTTTTACAAAAGAAAAATGCGCGTGTGGAAGGACTTGCGGTCGAATGAGCAAAGTCACAGGTAGAGCTGATGATATGCTTATAGTAAGGGGAATCAATGTGTTTCCAAGTCAGATTGAGCACGTACTCTCTTCAATTCCAGGGGTTGCTGGTTATTATCAAATTATAATCGACAGAGACATCATAGATTCACTTGAGGTTCAAGTTGAGTTAACGCCAGATACATTTTCTGACGAAATGAAGGTACTTGAGAAGTTTAAAAAACAAATAGAGTTGAAATTATATAATACTCTCCAAGTTAGGGCAGATGTTGAATTAGTGTCTCCAGGAACCCTTCCAAGAACCGAGGGAAAAGCAAAACATGTTATAGATAAACGCACTAAAAATATATAGGAGGTATAAATAAATGATAAAACAAATTTCCGTCTTTTTACCGAATACTCCAGGAGTTTTAGCCAAATTTACAAAAACTCTAATGGAAAAAAATATCAACATGCGAGCTATGACCGTCGCTGAAACCGCTGATTATGGAATCTTACGAATGGTTGTTGATCAAACTAATAAAGCCGTAGACATTCTAAAGAAAGAAAATTATCTGGTTTCCCTAACAGATGTTTTAGCTGTTGATATTCCAGATAGACCAGGTGCTCTTCACGAAATCGCGGAGATTTTAGGTGAAAATGATATAAACATTGAATATATATACTCTTCGACCGTCCTTAAGGAAGAGGCAATTATTGTCTTGAGGGTCGATAATAACGATAAGGCAATAGAAATTTTAGAAAGTAAAGGAATTAAGCTCGTGGACGAGATGTAATTTTTCTTTTTAATCAATTTCTTTTTTTTATTAATTATTCAGAAATCTTAAAACTAAAATAGATTGAAAAATATCTTTCATTACTGTTAAGTAAAATAGTTATAATAAAAGGAAAAATGTTTAAGCAACTAAGTGTATATTTGCGAAATACACCTGGAGAACTAAGTAAATTTTGTAGCCTATTAATTGAACACGATATAGAGATTAGAGCGATCACAGTTGCAGAAAGTGAAAAATATGGATTGATTTTGCTTCTGGTAGATAAACCTGATGACTGTATTGATTTATTAGATAAAGAACAATATTCCGTGTCTTTGACAATGGTCCTTGCTGTAAAAATAGATTCGGAAAATAACACGAAAGGTCTTCGAGAAATTTCAAAATTATTAGGAGATAATAATGTTAACATTGATTACTTATACTCTACTTTAGTAAAAGATGAGTCTTTAATAATATTGAAAGTCGACGATAATAAAAAAGCTCAAGAAGTTCTTGAAAAAAGCGGATTTATTTTCGAAAATCGACATTCAGTTTAATGATAAGATCTCATTATCAAATATTAAAAAGTTAAAAAATCTTGTTGCAAGTTAAAATAAATTAAAAAATAGAATCGGAACTGATTAGGATGATAACAGAAATAAGTATATTTCTACCCAACGAACCTGGTATTCTAGCGGGATTTGTAGATTTGATGAGAGAAAATAACGTAAATATAAGAGGAATCTCGGTTGCAGAAACCGCTGATTATGGTCTATTATCTATTATTGTAGATAAATCAGAGACATGCATAGACTTATTAAAAGAAAATGAATTTGATTATTCAGCAAAACAAGTATTAGCAGTCAAGATCTCAGATGATTTAAAGTCCTTATTTACTATTGCTAATGTTATGGGAAATAATGATGTTAATATTGAGTATTTATACACCACAGTGGTGAATAATATCCAATATATGGTTCTCAGAGTGGATAATTTGGAAAAAGGCGTTAAAGTCGTCAGAGAAGAAGGATTTGATCTCTTGGAAGGAGAGCAATTATAATATTTATGTAAATAATGCCGATAATCTGTTTTAATAAAAGAAATTTATATAAATTCTCTTATTGCTCATACTTCAAGATATTATTAAATCTTAATAGATAGGATTAATTTGATTTCACGATAAAACAAGTAAAAATAAAAATTACCCTAGATTTTTTTATTAAAATTTAGATTCAGATTATTATTTTTTCGCCATTTCATTATATTTTAATAAAAATAGAATTTGGTTTTAATGGCTACAGAGATTTACGAGAAAGGAAAGGACAATCTTAAGACGGAAAAAAAAAGATTCGACAAAGATAATTATAATGCACTTTGTGTAGGAATTGGGGGAACTGGGGTTATTAGAGCTTCAATGATTCTCGGTTGGGCGGCACTTCAAGAGGGCTTCAGAGTTAGAACTGCAGAGACTCATGGGATGAGTCAGAGAGGTGGAGCAGTCTCTTCCTATCTTAGGTTCGGAAAGTCTTTAGAAGCTCCTTTTATGATTGAAGGAGACCTAGATGTTCTATTAGCATTTGAAATCTCTGAAGCACTAAGAAATTTAAGATATGTAAATAAAGACACGATTATTATTGCTTCCAAGAGCACTGTTATTCCACCTTCCGTTTTAACTCATCGTTCTTTAAAAATTGATGGAAATAAGTGCGTAGGATGCGGAAATTGTATCGCTCACTGTATTCCAAATACAATCTATAGAGAATCAAGGTCTGATCATTTTTTCACACTAACAAGCGGACCAACCCGCGCTGTTGTCAATGGTCACTGTAGGGTTCTGGAAGCTTGTACGGGATGTGTTCAGTGTATAATCGATCATGTATGTCCTTTTGGGGCAATTTCTGCTTATAATGAATGGGAATATCCTGAATTGGGTTCAATTGAAAAGGATATTCAATCTTCATCTAAAAATGTATTAATTCTTGACGCAGAACAGATTGCCATCGAAGCAGGAAATGTTTTAGCTGCTAATGTCGTCTTACTAGGTGTTTTAGCTGGAGTAAATGTAATTCCTCTCAGTAAAGAAACCTTAGGAAACACGGTTAAGAAATTTGTGCCAAAGAAAGCTTTAGATGTGAATGTCAAAGCGTTCAATATAGGGTATCAAATTGGTTTAGAATACGAAAAAAAATAGAAATAATACAAATTAAAGAAAAAAAGAGGTTAATGTATTTTGAGTATTCCTTTTTACGCTTTAGATAAACCCGGAGAAAAAGGTGTTGTGCTTGGAAACGAAGGGCTTGCGCGCGGAGTATTGGAAGCTGGTGTTCGAGTTGCATCCGCTTATCCTGGAACACCCTCTTCAGAAATTATGGAAACGCTTGCAATTATGCATAAGTATCATCCAATATTTGACATCGAATGGTCAACTAACGAGGCTGTTGGATTTCAAGTTGCTTTAGGTGCCTCGATGTGTAACGCTCGAGCTTTTGCTTGTATGAAACATGTTGGCCTGAATGTTGCGGCAGATGGCTTTATGACTGCGACATATGCTGGAGCACACGGAGGTTTCGTAACACTTTCGGCGGACGATCCAAATTGTTATTCAAGCCAAAACGAACAAGACAATAGATATTATGGTCTCCATTCGCTTTGTCCTGTATTTGAAGCAATCAATATACAAGAGGCTAAAGATGTAATAAAGTATGGATTCGACTTTTCTGAGGAACATCAAACTATTGTTATGATGCGAACTACTACTCGTCTCAATCACGCGCGAGGCGATTTGAAATTAGGCAAAATTAATCGAATAGAAAATAGAACTTATGATTTCGATAAGGATAGAGAAAGATGGACTTTTCTGCCAACGAATGCCCGCGTTCAAAGAGTAAAACAGTTAGAAAGGTATGAGAAATTAAGGAAATTGTCCAATAAATTCCCATTTACGGAATTAAAAATAAACGATGGTTCAAAAATCGGGATTATTTCCTCAGGTATTCCCTATTCGTATGTAAACGACGCCTTGCTTAAATTAGATCAATTTAATAAAGTTTCCATTCTTAAACTTGGAATGGTATTTCCCCAACCAGAACGGCTTATGGAAAAGCTATTTGACCATTGCGAGAAAGTCATTGTTGTCGAAGAATTAGAACCTTTCCAAGAGGATTTTGCGAAGAAACTAGCTTATGAATTAGATAGTAGTGTTGAAATTGTTGGGAAACAATACTTTCCTAGAAATGGAGAACTAGATTTAGGTAAAACAGTTAAAGGTATGGTTAAAGCCCTAAATATGGTAAATCCCATCGTCGATATTGCTGTTGATACAAAAAATTTCCATAAAGCGTCTCCTAGACCTCCAGTACTATGTCCTGGATGCTCTCATAGAAACACATTTTATGCCCTTAAACTTATGGAAAAAAGACTAGGTAAGTCGTTCGTTTATTCTTCTGATATTGGATGTTATACGCTCGGGTTTTACAAACCAATTGAAGCGATTGATACTTGTATTTGTATGGGTGGAAGTATTGGTATGGCAAATGGTATAGCAAAATTACACAGCGATCCCGTTCTTGCATTAATCGGCGACTCTACTTTTTTTCACACGGGTATTCCTGGTTTAGTTAATGCGGTTTATAATCAAAATAATGTTAATGTTATCATATTAGATAATAGTGCAACGGCAATGACCGGATTTCAACCTCATCCCGGAACGGGTGAAAAAATAACAGGAGAGCCGGGAACTAAGATTCCGATCGAACAAATTGTTAAAGGTTCTGGTATAACAGACGATCACCTATGGATCGTTGATTCTAACGATTTAAACCAAACTACAAAAGCAATTGAAGAAGCAGTGAATACCAAAGGACCAAATGTAATTATTTCGAGACATATATGTACTCTCTTAGAGCGTCGAATTAACAAGGGTAAAAAAATTATACCAGTAGAAATAGATTACGATAAATGCAATAATTGCATGATTTGCATCAAAAATTTCGGATGTCCAGCAATTACCGTTAAAGAAGAAAAAGTGACTATAATTGAACGTCAATGTCGTGGCTGTGATGTATGTATTGAGATATGTCCTTTTGAAGCTATACACAAGAAAAATGGAAATAGTCAATAATATCTATATGTTTTTGAATACCCATTTTATACTATTTTCTTCTCAAAATTTTGTATATTTGTAAAAGAAATTTAGAATTAACATTAAATTTTAAGAATTGAGTTATTTCGTCGTTACGGAGGAAGAAAAAGCTAGGCTAAAGGGATTATTATGGCTGATCTTTCACATTTTCAAGCTTTTTAGTTATCAATGATTTAATAAAACTCTTTTTTGTATTGATTTATAGCTTCTCAAGAAAAAATTATAATAAAAAATAGAACAATTAACTTAAGACAAAGTGCGTTTTGTCCCATGAAATTTGCGAAAAATTTTTTATTTTTATTTAATTTAAGCACTCGATAAGCTTTTATTTAAGAAAGAGAGTTTTTAACCCTATATATGTTTAAAGAGATTCTAAATTATGGTAAAAGCAATTTATTTGACGAATTAATCAAATAGAAAGTTCACTAAATTGACGAAAAAATTTATAAATCCGAAAAAATATATATAGATCTGTAAGAAAAATTTTTTTGCAGTAATGGAATGTTAATAAATTTTAGCCCATAATTTATTCCTCCACTAAAATACATTCATGAGCTATGTGATTTATTCACAAGCATTCCATTACTCTTTTTTTCTTATTTTTTTCTTTTTTTATCTTACTAAATTTTATTCCTTTTCATTTTCTGCGTTTTTTAATCTCCTTTCGTTTGAAAATTTTGAGATAAAAGATTTTTATTTGATCATAATCAACTTATCATTATATCAATAAAAAAAGAATTTTTGGTCGAAATTTATGAAAAAATTTGAAGGAAAAGTGGCTTTCATTACCGGAGGAGCGTCTGGTTTGGGAGAAAAAACAGCTAAAGATTTCGCGGATGAAGGCGCAAAAGTTGTGCTGTTTGATTTTGATGCAGAGAATGGAAAGAGAGTTGCATCAGAAATCGCTTCAGGGGGAGGAGACGTTCTATTTATAGAAGGAGATGTTCGACAGAAGAATTCAGTAGATTCTGGAGTAGAGCAAACCTTTGATAAATATGGGCCAGTTGATTTTTTGATTCATTCTGCGGGAATACTTAAAGATGGAATGATACACAAACTCCCCGAAGAGAGATGGGATGATGTAATCAATACGCACCTCAAAGGGTTTTTTTTGGTGCTCCAAGCATGCGTAAAACGATGGATTGAAATTTGCAAGGCAGATCCTAAGGGTGAAATCGCTGATTATCCCGACAGACGTGTTATAACCATTTCTAGCCAAGCTGCAGAAGGAAATATTGGACAATTAAACTATTCTGCAGCTAAAGCGGGTATGTTGGGAATGGTTAAAACAGCGGGATTAGAATTAATAAGATACAATGTGAGAACACACGCTATAATGCCTACCCTAATCGAAACGCCCATCCTCGGGGAACTTCTTTCTAAACAAGACGGAAAATGGCGTAAGTATTATTCAGGAAGAATTCCTTTAGGAATTGGAGAACCTAAATATGTATCAAGAGTTATTTTATTTCTATGTAGCGATGACGCGTGGTTCATGAACGGAGAAATAATAGGTATAAATGGTGGACGGTTAGACAAGGTATAACATTTTATTGAAGTTTAGAAATTTAACCAATAGGATTTTTTCTTATTTTTTTCTGTTTTTTTAATCAAAACGTGATAAATATCTATTTTTAATATGATTAGGACAAAAATAATTGAATTAATAAAAATTATTGATTTTTAAGCTTCTTCTTCAGCTTTAACTCTTTTAATCTGTTCAATTAAAACTGGAATAACTTTGAAAAGATCACCAACAATACCATAGTGGGCTACCTTAAAGATCCCCGCATTCGGGTCTTTATTAATCGCAACTATGATATCTGAACCTTGCATCCCTACTAAATGTTGGATTGCTCCGGAAATCCCACACGCAACGTATAATTTGGGTGAAACCGTTTTACCCGTCTGACCTACTTGTCTATCATGTTCAATCCAATCGAGCTCCACTGTGACTCTTGACCCTCCAACTTCTGCTCCTAATACATCAGCAAGTTCCTCAATTAATTGGAATCCTTCCTTACTTCCAACACCTCTCCCCCCAGATACGATTATTTCTGCGTCTTCTAAATTAACTTGAGCTTTTCCTTTTGTGATTACTTTTACTATTTTAGAAACGGAATCTTTTTCGGTATAATCATAGTCTAATTTAGTAATTTTTACATCCTTATCAACCCTCTCAGGTACTTTAAAGATTCCTGGTCTAACTGTGGCCATTTGAGGTCTGCTGGTCGGCGTTCGGATGGTTGCCATTATATTCCCTCCGAATGTAGGTCTGGTTTGTCTTAAGTTTCCTGATTCTTCTTCTATATCTAGGCCAGTACAGTCAGCTGTGAGCCCAGCACCCAGGCGTTTAGCAACCCTCGGTGCAAAGTCTCTGCCTGTTGGTGTTGCACCAATAAGCACAATCTCTGGCTTTCTTTCGCTTATTAACTCTGCTAAGGTTTTTACGTATAAATCGGAATAATAATCTTTTAGAATCTTAGATTTTACATAAATGATTTCATCCTGACCATATTGACTTATCTCGTCAAGTTTCTTATCAAAATCGCTACCTAAAATAACCAAAGTTAAGGAAACATTTAGCTTATCTGCTAACTCTCTCCCTTTTCCTAGTAATTGAAAAGCTACAGGATGGATTACTCCGTTATAATGTTCAGCAACAATCCATACTCCATTATACTGAGTAATATCCATCTTCTTGACTTTAAACTCTTCTCTTTCAAGAATTATTGCATCAACTGGACAGGCTTCTACGCACGCACCACATAAGTTACAATCATCATTTATGCAAGCTACATCATCTATAACTTCAATGCCTCCATAGGGGCAATTCGCTACACAATTGCCGCATCCGGTACATAATTCGTCATCTATTCTTATACTCAATTCATGTCACCTCTTAAAAAATATTATCCTCCCGCAGATAATTACATAAATCTTTTGTTTGTTTTTCTATGGATCCTTCAAGAATTTTATGCTCTCCTTTTCTCTCAGGCACAAATATTTTCCATACTTCTGTCATCGAGCCCGTTAGTCCGATATTTTCCTTTTTTGCATCTAAATCTTCAGCATTTAGATATTGGACTTCTTTTTCGGTATAAGCGTTTGCGATACCATCTAAAGCCGGATATTTAGGGAGATTAATCTCTTTTGTTACAGAAACTAAAACTGGTAATGGAGATTCGATAATTACGGTTTCTTCGGGCCTAAATGTTCTTTCTACAATCGCTTTATCTTTCTTTATCTCGAAATTTATAACATAAGTAATTTGAGGAATGGATAGCTCTTCAGCCATTTCGGGTCCAACTTGGGCAGTATCTCCATCAATCGCTTGCACACCACATATAACGATATATTTTTCATTTTTTTCAATCAGTTTTTTGACTGCGAGAGCAAGGACGTGCGAAGTTGCGAGTGTATCTGCTCCCGCGAAAGCTCTATCAGTAAGCAAGTATGCTTGATCAACGCACATAGCTAAAGCCTCACGGAGAACTTCTTCAGCCTGAGGCGGTCCCATGCTTAAAGCAATTACCTCTGCATTATTTTCTTTCTTTAAATCAAGCGCAAGTTGAACTCCATGCTTGTCGTGAGGATTCATTATAGAGGGAATACCTTCTCTGACTAGAGTATTGGTTTTAGGATCGATGCGAACTTCTTGAATACCGGGTACTTGTTTTATACATATGAAGATCTTCATTTTTTACACCTCCGAAAAATTACCTCTTAGTAATTGATGAGCAATAACCATCC
>WJKD01000875.1 GCA_014729315.1 Promethearchaeota archaeon
ACATAAAGGCCTCGAATTTTCCGAATATATCACAAAAGAGTCGTTAACGCAACAAGGAGGATACGGATTAACAAACAAGGGACCACAGCACGACGAAGCGTGGTTAATATTCGAGGATGTCGTTAGAAATTCAATTCCATCTTTCGAAGATAAGGCCGGGGCATTAAAATGGTTCCCTTATTGGAGGACTTGGTTTTCTTTGAACGGATTGTGTAAACTCCCTTGGAACGATGTCGTTTCTGAAGAGAATTACGATTTGCCTATAAAGGATCCTAAAACAGGTGAATTGCTTCAATCAAAAATACTATATCATGTAGAGTGGTATGCGAAATATTTTTCAGCAGTAACCGGAAGAAAATCAACTGGAGATGATCTAGTTAGAGATTCAGAAAGGGTGTATAACTTTCAGCGCATTTTTAATATACGACAAGGTAAAGGTCTTCGAGAACACGATTCAAATTTACCATATCGCGCTGTAGGACCAGTGACAAAAATTGAATATGAAAGCCGTCAAGAAAGATACGACGAACAACTAAAAGAAAAATTTGGAATTGAACCAATTGGAATGAGCACTGAAAAGAAAATCAAGATTTTAAGGGAATATAGGGAAGAGCAATACGAAAAGCTTCAAGATGCGGTTTACAAGGAACGTAGATGGACAAATGGGGGTTGTCCCAGTATTAAGCTAGTGAAAGAATTAGGAATAGATTATGAGGATGTTTTAAAATATATTAAACCTTATCAATAATAGAAAAAAAATACGAACTTCATATTTTATTTAATTAATTTGAAATTCTTGTGCCAATAAAGTTAGATTTTCCGTCCCAGAAGTTTTTAAAATTATTAATATCGACACCCGACATAACTAAAAGGGTCAGGCCACTTCTTTTAAGTAATTGTAAAGAAACAGCATCAAATATTCGATATTCTCCGGCAGCTGCTTGGTTAGTGTTTGAAGACTTTATAATTATTTCTTGTAGTTCTTTGCAAGTTATTTTATCAAATAATTTTGCATCTTTGTGTTTACTTGGATCTCTATCATAAATCCCATTAACATTTGTCAAGATAATCACATCGTCAGCGTTGATATATTCTGCCACTTCTAAGGCAACCGATGTCGTAGATTGTCCCGGCTGCAATCCTCCCATAACCACGATTCTTTTAGATAATTGAGCAATAGATAATTCCTCAATAGTTTTTGGAACCTGAGGATACGCTAAATCTTTAAAAGCAGTTATGAGCAATTTTGAATTTATTCTTGAGATTTCAATACCCAAAATATCACATAATGCTTCATTTCCGTTTAAGAATCTCGTTGCATTTATGTATTCCCTTGCTAATACTCCTCCACCACAAATGATTACAAGAGCCTCGAAATGCGGATTTTTTTTTATTACCTCGCTAAATTCGATTATCCTTCGATAATCTATTTCTTTATCTTTATTAAATAGTAAAGAACCACCAATTTTTAGCACGATTCTCTTCATAATAATCTTAATTATTAATTGATTTTTCTTTTTATTTATAATTGATTTAAAACATAATAATTTTCGAGATTTAATTTGCTAAAGAAGAGTAAAATCACTGTAACTGTTCCTCATCGAATTTCTGGGTTTTTTGAAATAGTGGATAAGACTGATCAAGGAGAGAAAATCACTAACCCCGAAAAAATAGGTTCAAGAGGGGCGGGTTTCAATCTAAATGCCGTAGGGAAAACTGAGATCATAATTGAAAAATGCAACCAGGATTCCAAACCAGACTGCAGAGTATATATAAATAGCGAAGAAGTAAATCAAAAAGCTGAAACAACTTACTTTATTTATAATGCAATTAAAAATTCAATAAAAAAACGCATAAATATAAAAATTTTTCATAATTTCGAATTGCCTGTTGGATGTGGATACGGAGCAAGTGGTTCTGGGGCACTAGGAACGATTTTTGGATTAGACTCTCTCTTAAAACTTAAACTATCATATTATCAAAAAGGGAAGATCGCTCATGTGGCAGAAGTTATCAATAAAACCGGGTTAGGAACAGTATGCGGCCAATTATCTGGAGGTTTGTGCATTTTAAAAGAAGCGGGTCATCCTTGCGTCTCTGAACAAATTACTGTTCCCGAAGATCTAATTGTTGTATGTGGTACTTTTGGGGCGATTCCTACGAAATCAATTATTACTTCAGATGACTTTATAAACAAGATAAAAACAGCAGGCAGAAGAGCTATGTTGAGAGTATTAGCAGATAAAAATGTGAAAACATTCATGCGTGCTTCAATAGATTTTGTAAAGGAGACT
>WJKD01000876.1 GCA_014729315.1 Promethearchaeota archaeon
ACCAATAACATTCACATATTTCGAATACTCTGCGTATCCCTCTCCCATTCTTGCGAGATGATCTCCTTCAGAAACTCCTTCCACATTTTTACCCACTTCTACTGCAATTGCTCCCGTCTCGTGCCCGTGCCCTCCAGGTTCATGCGCTACTATCCAATGATCGCCCTCAAATATACCGACATCGCTCCCGCATATTCCGACCGAGATCATTTTCGCTAAAACTTCGTCTGGTCCTGGTTTTGGAATGTCAACATTGATCAATTTGACTACCCATGGCTCTGGAAATAACAGAGCTCTCATCTTACCTTCCAAAAAATTCACCATACATTATAGAATCGAGTATAAATTTAAAATTATAGGTTAAGTATCATTAAAGAACTTATTCATGTATATATAGTTCGGTAGAAGAATATGAAAAAAGATTTATGACTATATATTTAGAATTAAAACCAATTACTTCTCGTTTATAAAAGCTTTTAATTAGATTCCTTATTTTATAAAATAATTTCAATCTAAATTTGTAAAATTTTGATGATAAAAAAAACACCAAAAAGTAGGATTATTAATGGAAGCAGAACCAAAACAACAGAAGAGTTTAGATAAATTCTTAAAGATTCAAGTTCTTTTAATCGGTCTTTTAGCAGTCGGTGAAACTATTTTCTTTTTCTTTGAGCAGAACTATTTTAACACATTTTTGACTCATGTCTTAAGGCTTGAACCCTATTATGTCTCTATTATGGTATCGCTCAGCGCTTTAATGGGATTGATTGCTCAAATCATTTTAGGAATAAAAACAGATAACACTCGTTCTAAATACGGTCGTCGAAGACCTTTTCTTCTCTGCGGGACTATAGCGGGTATCTCGATGATATTATTTGCATTTTCGAACGATTTTGTCACTTGTCTTATTATTGATGTTATTATTATTGGGATTACTACCAATGCATATTTGGTTGCGAAAAGGTCATTAATACCAGATATAGTAGAACCTGAATTAAGGGGACGGGCAAATGGAATTATTAACATCGTTTCAAACCTTGGACTATTAGTCGCTTTAGCCTTATTTCTTGTAGCTAACGAGGTTTTTGCCGTTCCAGACCCTCAAGGGGATGGAAACATTATTCCCAGAGAAGGACACCTATTTTTATTTTCCGTTGGTGGATTAACAATCTTCTTTGCTGCATTGATGGGATTCTTCTTTATAAAAGAAAAACCAGTAGAGGAATTGCCACCAAAGAAGAAGTTTTTTGAAGACTTAAAAAGTACCTTCAACTTAGAGGAATTGAAAAATCAAAAGGAGTTTTTCAAGATTACACTTGCTCTTATGATATTTAAATCCGGATCAGCATGTATAATGCCGTTTTTGTTTATCTTTATATTTGGATTGGGGCTCAACACGCTTCAACTACTCATCGGTATCGGCATCGCTTTTCCAGTCTTATGCGGTGTGATAATGTATATCGGAAAAATCATAGACAAGTACGGCAGAAAGAGATTCCTTCCAATTATCATTATAGTGGTATGTCTTGGATTATTTTTAGTACCTTTCACAAAAACAGCGACTGGGGTTAACTTGATATTGGTTTTTGTCACATTTCCTTTCATTATGGTTGCGCTGCTAGGTTTTATTACACCTACGGATGCTTGGAGTCAAGACCTACTTCCTATAGATAAACGAGGCCAATTTACCGGGATATTAAACATTGTTAATACAGTTTCACAAATTATTGGAGCGGTGACCGCAGGAATCGTCGCAACATTCTTGGGTATTCAATGGATATTTGCGTTTGCACCAATCTTCTTCTTGGTTGCGATTCCATTGTTCCTTAAAGTCGAAGAAACACTTCCTTTAAAGGTATAAAATCGCTAAATCTCTCTTATTTTTTTCTTTTTTTTTGAATTCATTAGTAAAATACCAAGAAAACGAAGTTAAATTTATCTGCCTCTTAATCCGTCAATTAATAAGCGTAAGATGAGTCCAATACTATAATTTATTTTTTCTGAAGTAATTTGACTATCGTAAGAAGGATCATAATCTTTGTTGATTTTTTTAACCCAGTCCATGTAGGACAGATTTAACACATTTTCTAAGTCATATTCCCCAATTAATTCTTTCATATCGGTTTCGAAATGTGAGAAATTATCGTAAACATAGTTATCGTTTCTCCACTTAGCGAATATTAACGGGGGAAGCGAGAAGTGATCAACAAAAGATTGGACTTCAGAAGGAGGACGATCTTCAAGATAAGGCGCGAGAATGAGATCAAAGGTCATATTTTTACCGCTATATGTAGGTGCGGTTGATTTCATTTCGTCCCAGAGTTTTGGAATTATTTTCATAGCATGTCCAGACCCGTCTGTCCAATAATGAAGAGATTTCCCGAAATAAACTCCAAAGGGATTAATTCTTATCTGTTGACCCTTCTTTTCGGCATCTTTAAATCCTTTATCGCGTATTCTGATTGGAGAGAAGGCGAAGTTCGCAGCCTTTAAGGAATTAAATCCGATTAAAAGTCCTTTTTCTTTATTTGAAACTGCCATCCAACCGTCGGAAATGTTAGCAACTAAACAATCGATGTCTTTATTTCTTTTATCAACTTCTTTCATATCTAAGTCGAAGTGTGATACAGCTCCGAGAAAGTTTCTTTTCCACACCCTCAGATGATTTTTCTTACCGACGATGTTTGGGCGAACTTCGCAAGGTATTATCTCCTTCCATCTTTTATCGAATTTTTCCTGAACGTACGATGTTCCATCGATAACAACCTCCTCACCTCTGATATCACAAAATTCTATTTTTACCTTTACAAATAAATAGGGTAATTCAGAATATAAAGTAAGAGTTTTTTCGGCAACTACGGGAGAGTCCTTAAAGATCTCAAATTTGCTAATTAATTTCACTGAAGCAGAAAATCCATCAGACCCGTCTCGAATTATTTCCACATCATTACGAGAGGATGAATAATTCTTCCCATTTTTTCTTTTTCCAAAGGATACAGATGACAATAGTAAATGGGAACATGCGAATTCTTGGTTTTTATATTTAAGAGAATTTATTTTCCCCTTATCGTTTAACTCTAATTTAATATATCTATTTTTCAATAAATTCTGATTAGCCATTAATCCTTGAGTATCTTTTTTAATGAGTTTATGTATATTTTGAGGTGTAAGGTCGAGGGTGCAAAATTTATTTTTTTGAATCTCGGATTTAGAAATGATTCCTTGAAGATAATAACCTCCCGATTTTTGGTCTTGATAAATTGCACAAGGAATTTTTCCTTCAGAGTCATTAGATTTTAATGCAAAGGATTGATTAAGCAATGTATGGTCAATAAAATTATCCTTCGGAATTTTGAATTTAAACAAAATTGGGGAATTAATATTTAAAGATTCCCTCTCACTTATGCCTCGCTTCGTTATTGGAATGACAGAAATAAGATTCTTTTCTTTTTGTAAAAAGTTATGGAAGTTCTTAATTAATTCATTTTTCGCTAATACCGCTGAATCTAACGCTTTAGACATAGCCTTGATAATGTAAGAAATGGCCGTTTTCTGTCTATGAGGATGGAGAAAAGGCATTGCCAGACCAAAATTAGTAGTGGAAGCAAAAAGGATCTTATTTTTAAGGTAAGTATTATCCAAATCGTTTCCTTTCCTTAAATTTTTATTTATCTCCGATACCGATTTTTTGACGAGATTTTTTGAGATAAGCGTATCTGAAATACTCTTGATCCATCTCGCTTGTTGACCGTAAGTCCAAAACTTAGTATTTGTATATTTTTGAGCCCAGTTATAAAATCCATTAAAGTAACCGTCTGCAGTATCTAGTCTGAGAATTGTACTTCCATGTGCTTTCAATTTTGGGACAACATCTAATAAATTGCCAAATTCTACATAATCGTATAGATCAACCGCTTCCGCAAATTCCATGAGTCCTCCCGAATTTGGCATCCATTTTAATTGTTTAGGAAGAGGAATTCCTGTCCATAGATCAGTGTCCATATCAAAATTAAAAAAAACAAGAGCGTGACCTTCAATCTCTCCGCTTTCTTGTAGCTTTCTGATATGTTCAAACCATCTTTTTATTGAGAAAAAATCAACTAGATCCCCAAAAGCATAAGTGGGAATCAAGAGACAAGATGCATCAGAAATAGACGATTTCAGGTTTAAAATACCGTATCTTTGATTCGCTGTTAATCGAGGATTTAAAAAAGGTCTCATTACATCAAATTGATACACAGAATAATAAAGACAGAATCCTTCAATCCCCACCTGGTTATAGAGTTCAATCATGCCTTGTGTGAACATTACCTCCTGTGGTCGACAATACGGAGCGATCCTTCCAGGAAATAATTGCTTTAATCCTATTCCCATCTCATTTTCTAACAACCACTTTTGGTCTTGTATAAATTCCTCAGTATCTAGTGCGGGCTGAGCCGTATTACCCCACGATCCGATCAAAACTTCGTCTTTTCCTTTTTTACATCTTTCTATTACTCTTTCTAGGATATCAGGTTGATACTCTTGTTGAAGTTGGATTGACCAAAAAGTATCAGCGTAATCCCAAGTAATTCTCATATCGCCAAAAGAAAATCCTCGATCCTCTATATCGTCCAATTGGTTTATAATCAATTCCATGATCCTAACATCTTTTCCAAAACCAGAATTTCCGCTAAAATCGCCTCTATATGAATGGTAATAGTTGATGTGAGGACTTAGTATAAAATACACTTTCTTATCCTTAAGCTTCATCATAATTAGATTATTAAGAAATACATAGGTTGATAGCTTTATTAGTTAATCACAATATCGCTAAAAAATTTAAGCTAAAGATCAGATATTATTTTGTTTAACGATTTTTTATTCTTGGTACATAGAACAACTAAGTGCAATCTGTAAAAGTTATTAATGGAAAAGTGGGTTAATAAACTTTATTATCTTGCCTTTTGCTAATTAAAATGATTTAAATATTATCTATAAATTATAGAAAATATTATAGCAAATAATTAGTAAGATATCTTGCATATTAGATAATAAATTTGCCGGTTAAGAAAACTTATTAAAAGTCCTAAGAAGAATATGAATCCTATAAATGTGTGTGTCGTTGGAGTAGGAGATGTTGCGTCCGCATTAGTTCAAGGAACGGAAAATTATAAAAAGAATCCAGAAAACATCATTGGTTTACTTCCCGAAATAACGCAATATACCGTGAACGACATCAATTTTGTTTTAGGGATTGAAGTAAATTCTAACAAAGTAGGAAAGGATTTAAGCGAAGCAATATTTGCCGAGCCGAATTGCAATATGAAGCTTTTCGAGCCAGAGTTTTTAAATGCTCCCGTTATTAAGGGACCAATTCTGGACGGTCTTGATAGCAACATTAGGAATATCGTCCCCGTCGATAAGAATCAGAAAAAAGCCGACATTGTTCAAGAGATGAAGAGTAAAAATGTAGATGTTGCGGTAATTTTACTTCCTACTGGTTCTCACAAAGCCGTAAGGTTCTATTCGATGGCGGCACTTGATGCAGGCGCCTGTGTAGTATGTGGAATGCCCTCAAAAGTGGCAAAGGATCCTGAAATTGTTGAAAAAGCTAAAAGTCTTAATCTTTCACTCATAGGAGACGATGTGAAATCTCAGATTGGAGCGACTATCATTCATCGCGCGTTAGCTAATTTATTTCCAATGAGAGGAGCTATATTAGATCGTACGATTCAACTCGATTGGGGAGGTTGTTCAGATTTCTGTGCCTTAATGACACCCAAACCTGACGGAAATCTTGTCTACGAAGAAGGCAAACGACAGTCAAAAACTGAAGCGGTTGTAGCAAAACTCCAGAACAAAGACACAGTCGAATGTCAAATCTCAGCTGTTGACTACATCCCATTTTTGAAAAATCAAAAAGAAGCTTATATGAGACTTGAGGGAAAAATTTTTGGAGGTGCTCCGGTAAGGGTGGATATCACGATGTTCGTCCAAGATGGCAATAATTCCGCGGGAATCATTGCAGACTGTATTCGAGTCTCAAAGATCGCAAAAGATAGAGATATCGGAGGCGTACTCGAATCAGCGAGTTCATTTTTTATGAAACATCCTCCTAACCAGCTCGAAGATTATATCGCGAAGCGACATCTAGTGGAATTCATTAATGGCAAAAGGGAAAGGTAGCCCCTATTTTATTATTAAAATTACTAATCAATCAACAAATTAACAAAAGAGTAAGCTAATGGATCTGATTTAAATTATAAAAATACATTAAATGATTATTCAAATAGGTAAAATAGAACCAAATAAATAAAAATCAATGGTATCAATGATTTTACAAAGTTCTGAACTACTTTTAGGATTTATAATAATAGTAGTAATTATCATTTTAATATTGATTGTGTTAATTATCGGTTATGTTTTAAAGAAAAAGCCTTCTAAGGATAGTGAAAAGAAAGAAGGTATGTCTGTAGAGGAGTTCTTAGATTTATTATAGCAATATATTATGAGTTAGCCCATCTAGCATTTACATTTCGATTAAGATTTGGTTGATTAAAAAGCGTTGAATTAATACAATTTTTCTTAAAATCTATTTTACTTCTGAATCTCTATGAACTTTTTCAAATCTGATTTGCTCAGATTCTTTGGTTTCCTTCCAATCTCGAAGCCTTTCTAATGGAGAAATGTGCTTATCGTGGCGCTGAAAAAAGCGTTTTTCATATAATATTCGTAATTCCTCAATATCAATATCCTTTTGTGCCTCTTCAATTTTTTCGACTAATCCGGCTTCAAAAAATCCATTTCGCTTAAATTTCTTAGCCGGTGTGCCCAAATAAATCCATCCATCCTCAAGTTTTTGCTCTACTAATGTAAAGGATTCTGCTCCTAATATGCAATTCTTACCAATATGGGTTCCTGGCATCACTACGCAATGAGCGCCTATTCTAACATTATCTTCTATGATTGTTCTCCTGATGATCAGAAAATTCCCCATTATAACCGCCGATTGGACTATACTAGCTTGCCCGATAACCACATTCTTACCAAAATCGATAAATTCTGTGTCCACCCATCCCTCAAAAAGAGAATTTGAAAACTTCGTTTTTACACCAAAGATTTTAAAACAGATGTTATCTAAGAAAGGAAATGGAAACTTATGAGAAAGCCATATCGGCCATCTCTTAATGGTACTTCGAAGAGACCAATAACGATAATCCCTATCAGAAGGATGACGCATAAAGATTCCCGTTCTCGGAGGATGAAATATATTTATAATAATAAGGAGTAATTTTGCAGCAACTAAGGACGAAAAAATAGAAGTGAAATACGCAAGCAAGCACAGAAAGGGGAAAAAAATCCAAAAATACACTATATGAGCGGAAAGGAGTTGCCAGTAAAACCACAATTCTAACAAGACAGTGAAACCACTTACCCAAATAAGAAAGATGTAAAAAACTAAGTATCTTTTTTTCACTAATACAGTAGGTGTAAAAGGACCCGCTCTAAGAGATGTGGGAACAGACATTACTTATTATCCTCCATTTCGTGTAATTTTTCAACTAAATATTTTTTATCATCGTCAATATTAACCTTGTGAGCGATTTTATATTTTTTTTTACCATCCACATCTACGATCCTTATTTGATCCCTACTCTCTTCAGCATATTTGTTCTTTTTCAACTTAATTGCGGGTATCCCGAAATAGATAAACCCATCCTCCAGAATTTGTCCATAATTGGTCGTCGAAAGCGCTCCAATTACCGATTCCTTTCCTATAATCGTTCCAGGTGCGATTGTATCCTGACCACCGATTACAACATAATCGTCTAAAATAACTTCTTTTATAATTAAATAATTACCCACAACCATTGAGGACATTATTGTAGCGCCTTGACCTACCATGACTTTGCGTCCAAACTTTACGAATTCACAATCACACCACGCATCATAAAGGTGTGAAGAGAAATCCATCGATATACCTAACCAGCCTAATGCCCATGCATCGATATATGGCAACGGAAAGTTCCTTGTGAAGGAAAGAGCCATCTTTTTCAATTCTGTCCTAAGACACCAAAAGTCAAAATCACGATTTCCTTTTGTTGCTTGGAAGATACCTTGTTTTGGTTGATGAATAAGATTGATTAATGTAAGAAATAATCGGGTGACGAGGATCGATGCTGCAACAAAAATTATGTGCATCGAAATAATCGCAATTGGAAGGAAAAGAAAGAGCGGAAGCCATTCCAGAGGATTGAGTAAAAACGGAGATTTCGTTCTAGTAAAGTCATACCAATAAATAATAACTGCAAGTCCACATAACCAAAGGATGGGAATATATAGAGCCAGAAATTTTATTGACACATTGCTTATCGCACTACTGGTCGTAAAATTTAACGAGAGATCTGGTTTCTCTTTATCTTCTTTGTGATTTTGCATGAATTGAGTACTTTCAGGAATCTCTTGAGTAGCCTTAATTTTGGATTTTTTTCTATCTCTACGGCTTTTTTTTAAAGGTTCTGAATGCTTCTCGTTGTATTGCTTTAAAACCTCTTTAAAACTTCCTAAGTCTCCAGAACCTTTTCGATATTTTTTTTCTTCTAATAATATGTGCTGAGGGATTTTCAAATATTTTTCAAGCTTCTTTTTAAAAACCTTACGAAGAGGTAGTCCAGAATAAAAATCTCCCCCTGAAACCGTATAATGCTTTCCCCCACTCGCCCAAGGCATCAAAAAGGAGTTGTCCCCTATTTTACATCCAGAAGCATAATTATTCATACCTGCATATGTCACATTATCGCCTACAGAAAGTTTGAAATAACTGATATTCCCAAAAATACCTTCAACTAAATGGCTCGTGAGCACGCTATTTACGCCTATATAACAATTATCACCTACATCGATGTATTTATCAGCACAAACTTGTTCTTCTATAGTCGTTCCTTTTCCTATTTTGTTTGATCCAACAAAATTATACATCCAATTTGCTAACCACGGAAAAATACCTTTTGTAAACACATATTTAGGATACTTAATCATAAAAGAACGAATATGGTAAAAATTTAACGTTTTGCTCCGTATATTCCTTGGAATTACACCGTCTTTAGTTGGAACCTTTTTCTCAGTAATACCCCATAACCAACGTGTTATCATAGCCAGAAGCATCAATCTAATTAAATAACATAATATTGCCACAACCGGCGTTAAAACCAAGATAGTCAACGATTTTGGATCAATAAATAAATTAACAAATCTGGTTTGCTCCATCACATTGGGAATAAGAAAAACTAACAAATACATTAAAAAAAGAGTAGCAGGCACAAAATATGAGCCGTAATACATAGAAAAAAAAGCGATTAAATACCAATGTATTTGCAAATTTATATCTTCCTTAAGAACATCCTTCTCTGCTAAAGTCGTTTCTTTAATATTATCTTCCTTTTCTATTTCATTTCCCATTAATATCCCAATAATTTCCTAAAAAAAAGTAAAAGTATCTTTTAACAATAATCTTCCAACTTAACTAAGATATCTTTACACTTCTTAAATTTTTTTTGATTTAAACTTGAGAGAGAAAAAATAATCTGTTATGTAATAAAAATATAGGAAATCTATTCAGCGTAAAAGAAATATTGGAACAAGATTCTCCTGTGGAACCTGAACTCAGGCTGACTCTACGAGTTTAAGTCATATACGATTTTGACTTGAAATAATAAGGTAATTTTTCCAGATTTTGTCGTGCATTGACGATTTCGTAAAGATGGTCTGATATTAAGCTAATTGCTTCCGGAATATTTCTGAAACTTGGAAAGTCGTTGATATCTACGATGTATGGTGTTCCATCTTCGAGCATAACGTAATCAACCCCATAGACCGACATACCGAATTTTCTTCCTATTTTAAGAATTCTTCTTTTTAACTCTTTATCTATCGGTACTCTAATGTGAACAAGTTCAAGAGGAGTTAAGTCGTATTTTTTAAGCCTATCATGAGACGTAATGGAAACAATCCAACGATCGATAATGTAAGCCTTATAAACCACATCGAATTTTCCTAAATACTCTTGAAAGAAAAGCTCGTTTATATTGCGTCCTTTAATGAAATCAAGGAGATCGCAGGGTTTTTTAGCGATTCCGACAATTCTATCTTCCTTCTTAATGTGTCTGCTACTATGAACATCTCTTTTGACTATAAGCTTTTTTCCTTTTAAAATCGCTTTTAAAGCGTCTCTTACTGAATAGTAAGGTTTTGGATAATTGGTTTTTTTACATTTTTTATCTACTAAGTGATACGTAGCTCGTCTACTTTCGCACGTTTTTACAGCTAATACGCTGTTCAGGCGGGGGATGTGAGGGGCATACTTTGCTACAGCTTGGTAAATCTCCTCGTTAGATTCCTCAGAATATAGTTTAATTATTAAAAGAGAGAAAGGATATTTTTTTATTTTTTTTTTAAAATACTTCGTTTTAAACTTTCCTTTCTTAAGCAGATTTACTATCTTAATATTATGGTTTTGCTTAGCAAAATCGACAATCTTGTGGAAAATTTCCACATCCCGATTGCATATAGCACCAATATAAAATTTTTTGATAGACATGGTCGGCTTGAAATTTAAAAAATAAACTTAATATATAAATCTATGGATAGGTATTTTCCTTATATATTAATATATATATATTTTAAGGCAAAACTAAATATTTTATTCGAAGAATAAAATGAATAGATTCAACATACCCTATTAAATAACTAATTCGAGAACCGTTAAAAAAGTTGATCTCTTATAATGAATATAAACTTTCTTTAAATTTGATGAATAGTTTGTATTAAATATTGTAAAAAGAATCGTCAAATCGAGAAAAATCGCTTCGTTTCAGAGAGAATTCAACATTTTACATGAAAACAATAGGAATCATTATAGATGAGTATCATCTACATAAGAAGGCAGCTAGACTTCTATACTATTTGAAGTCGAAGGCAAATATAAATATTTACCTTGAGGAAGATTACGTTATTCAATCCAATGACTTAAATTTCGAAGAAGATTTATTTTTTGTAAAGGCAAAAGGAGATTTGGTACAAGGTTTAGTGAGGTTAATCGAATCTGAAACTAGTATTCCTGTGATTAACTCGTATAAAGGTTTATTATTATCGATACATAGATTTTTGGGTAGCACAATCTTGGAAAAAGCGGGCATTACAGTTCCCCTTTATTCTTTAAATCCAATTAATTATCCACCTCCATTTAAAGATTATATTATTAAAAATATAATAGATAAGAAAAACTACGCCTTCTCTGGAGAGATAGAAAAAACCAATAAGAATATACACGTTGCAGATAAAAGAGCTTTGAAGGAAGCAGTAGAACCTGTTGAGAAATATAAGTATTATTATTATCAAAGTTTCATAAAAAGTAAGTGGGAATATAAAATCTACGGAGTAGGTGATGATCTCTTTTTTTACAAACAATTACCTCTACTAGTCAACCCTAATAAAATGGAAACTAGAGAAAAAATAAAAGCCATTCCAATTTTGGAGGAAAGAGTTAGAAAAATTATGAAAACTCTGAACTTGCAGATTACATCCATTGATTTTTTGAAATCTAACGATGATTTTTTTCTAACAGATGTTAATTGCACACCAAATTTTAATTATATGAAAAATGGTCCAAAAATCGTTGGCGATTTTCTAATTAAGCAAGCTAAAAAATAAATTTTTAAAAAGGTACATTATGAAAATCGGTATTCTATCGAAGCGCACCGGATTTATTACAGGCAAACTTAAGAATTATTTCGAAAATGACGGGCATGAAGTTAAAATTTACACGAAAGAAAATTTATGCATAAATTCTTCTTTATTTGAAAATGATTTATACATTTTGAAATCAAAGAGCTTATTTTTTCAATACGCAGGATTATATATTGAAAAACACGGCATTCCTGTAATCCCAAATCTTGAAATAACAAGAAGACATAAAAATAGAATAGAAGCTGACTTATTAATCAAAGAGGCGGGTTTATTGAGCCCAGAATTCTATTACGGCACGGTAGAAGCAATAAAAAAAAGTTTGGACGAAACTAAATTTCCTTTGATATTAAAGCCTCTTTCAGGTTCTGGAAGTAAAGGCGTAAGAATTATAAATTCCGCAAACGATTTAAAGGAATCAAATTCTCAAGTAATCTATTTACAAAAATTTATTGAGGGAATTCATCTTAATGTTTATTTCATAGGAAACGAGATCTGCGCATTAGAAAAGCCCCCAATGAGTAACGAACATGTAGAAATGCAATTACTCCCTCTTAATGAAGATATTAAAGAGATAATTTCAAATTGGGTTGACACTCATAATATTTTATTCGGACACTTAGACATAATAAGAGAGAAATCCACTAACAGACTTTATGTAATAGATCCTGGCAGTTTTCCCGTTTTTGACAATTGGAAGTGTGGAGGAGATCCGGTAGACAAGATTGGACGAATAATTTTAGAAAAATACTACGAGATCACAAATTATCACAAATTCTAATAGAAAACGCTGAAATTCGATAGTAAAATTCTATTTAAAACACATGAAATTTTCAATATAATGCTTTAAAGAAGGTAAATTTATTAAATTAAAATTTAATTAGTAAATAAATTGTTCTAGGAAATTGAATAATATGAATTTAGAAGAAAATGCGGAATCAGAAAGCGAATATTTCGTTTCAGAAATTTTTGGATGGCAAAAAGTCAAACTATACAAAATAAAGCACTTTATTTTTGATTTCGGCGGCGTAATGATTGAAAAAACTTTTACTATCGAAAATTTATTTGAATTAATCGCCCATGATTTGAAAGTGAGAATTCCGCTATATCATCCAAAATTCAAAAAATACAGACGAAGGTTAAGCTCAGGCATAATCTCAGCTCGAGAATTTCTGGAGAAAATATTTGATATATTCTTTTATCCTTTTCAAAAGAAAAATCCACATTTACCCCAGAAGAAAGTCAATGTAAGTTATTATCTCGAGCTGTGGTTTCACCTTTATTCTTTGCTTACCAATTTATCTTCCGAAATGGAAGAAATTGTTGAAAGATTACATAAGGCTGGATTTACAGTAAGTTTATTGTCGAATACTTTTGATATTCACGCACGAAGCAACGAATTAAATGGTTTTTATAACATATTTGATCATGTATTTTTATCGAATGAAATCGGTTACAGAAAACCGCAAAAGGAGAAATACATTCATGTGTTAAAAAAATTAGAGGCAAAACCAAAAAATTGCGTGTTTATTGACGATAAGCTAAGGAATTTAATTCCCGCAAGAGAATTAGGCATAATAGTAATAAAATTTGAATCTATTAAAAAATTTAAGAAACAATTAAATGAGCTCGGTATTAAGAACATAAACCCTAACTTAAAGGAAACAATTAGAAATAAATATAAACAATATAAGAAATCTAAAAAAGAATATAAACGAGCAAAAAAAGCGTATAGAAAAGCAAAAAAAGAATTTTTTACCAAAGAAAAGAAAAAAACACTAATTAAGAAAAAAGAATATCAGAAAAAACAAACAGAATACCGAAAAAAGAAAATCGCATACGAAAAACACAAAGAAATAAAAAAGGAACAACTCACCGCCAAAATTAGAATTGAGGATCACTAATAGCTTGAAAAGTTAATTTAAAACTGAAAATTAGATTTTTAAAATTAGAAATGAATATAAAATAAAGTTGTAAAAGGTACGAGAGCGTTCTAGGCTTTCTCGTTTTCCGAATTTTCTTCGTCTTTGTCTTTAGTCCCGTCTTCGACTTCCTCTGAAACCCCTTCTTTTTGTTTTTTATTAAATTCTTCGACTTTCTGCATGACTGATTCAGAGCTAGCACCGGGAGTGGGCATCTTTTCAAACACTTCTATAAACTTAACGTCTTCTATTTTATCAGCCATGTGTGTCTGGAGATCCATAGCAAGACCAAATTTAACGTAAGTTAAGTTTTGAAAAAGAAACATTTTTGGCACTGTGAACTCAATAGTTTTATCTTCTTCAAGATAATTCATTTCAAAATCTTCAAAATTTTCTTCCGGTATTCCTTTGTTTATCATAAAGAATTTGATTTTGTCTCTAAAATCTTCGATTTTATCAATGACTTCTAGATTGTAATCTATGCTTTGCCCAGCAAGGGGATGATTATAATCAATTATTACTTTGCCTTGGACTATATTCGTAATTGTTCCTCTTTGGCCATCGTTTTTAGTAAATTCCTGTCCAATTTCGGGCGCTTTTCCTTTGTTCATTCGTCTATATTTTGCAATACCCACTCTTTCTATTTTACTAGGATCACGTTTGCCGTAAGCTTTAACGGGAGGTATTCTCACCGATTTTTTCTCAAAATAATTCATTTTTTGAATAGTCTCGGTTAAGCCTTCGTTAAGAAAGCCTTCTTTACCGACTATTACGAATTCTGGCGAGTAATATCCTTGATTTTCTTTTTCCTCTTCGTAAATTCCCGCTTTTTTGGCGTCTTCCACGGAAGATACTCTAAAGATGTTGCCTTTCTGAGTTTTTGCGGTTATTTCTATCAGTACAAAATCCCCCTCTTCGACAGGCTTTCCCTTAAGTTTTTCCTTTTTTTCTTCCTTTTTCTTTAATTCCATTTGTTCTTCTTTCGAAGGTTCTTCTTCTTTCGAAGGTTCTTCTTCTTTATCAACAGCTGTCGTCGATGCTTCTTCTTTTAATTCGGTCTCTTCTTTTTCTTCTCCCTCAGAATTAAAATCTTTCAATAATTCCCTTGCGCTATCAATGTACTTTTGCGCTGAAGCCTCGCTGATTCCTTTAATTTCTAGCAATTGTTCTAAGGAAGAGTTCGCTAATTTATCCACGGAATCAATGCCAGCTTCGTTCAAAGATTCCACAGTTTTTTTTCCTAAACCCTTTACGTCTTTCAATTCAAGGCTCATATATGTTCAGATCCACTTTAAAATTAAGGTTAATAATCGTAATTTATTATTTTTATAAGTTATCGGCTAAATTTAGATTTTTCGATTATTAAGTGGCAAAAAGTTAAGTAATAACTATGAACGACATCCATCTAATTTTTAAGAAACGGGTTTATAAAGTATTCCCAATTTTTCTGCGTACTCTCTGACTTCCTTCATTTCCTCAGGACTTGGTCTTCTATTTATCTCTTCATAATTGTATGCTTTATATTGGGGCCTGTATTGTCCCATTATATTTACAACGCATTGAGGAGCTTCACGAGCTATAAAGTCCAATATGGGTTTAGAGCAACATTCCACATGATTCGGCATAACAAGATGTCGGACAATGATCTCTCCACTACCATCATCGTGAATTCTTTTAAGATTTCTTGTTA